>SEDW01001216.1 GCA_004193325.1 Pseudomonadota bacterium
AATCCGCAAACGATTCAGTTCCAGTATCGCGGCGATATCTCCGAACTCGATAACTCGATCATTCGTTTGAGCTGGATGAAAGGCTATCTGAGCAAAGTCGTGGATGACTATGTTTCCTTTGTCAACGTCGGTAGGCACATGGAACGCCTCGGCATCAATGTTACGGAAACGGTCGATCCAAGCTTCAGCTCTTATAACTCAGCGTTGAAAATCCTCGTCTGCGGCTCACAAGGCCAACAGATGACAGTTGGTGGCGTGGTCTTCGAAGATCGTCACCTTCGCCTGACCCTGATCAATGATTTTCACTTTGAAGTTGAGCCGAACGGCAACATGCTCTTCATTACCAACCACGATAGACCAGGTGTAATTGGGGATTTGGGGCAATACCTAGCGAAGAGCGGAGTGAACATCAGTGGCTTCAACTTGAGCCGTAATTCCAAAGGTGGAAAAGCGATGGCGGTCTTGAGCATTGACGGAACATTGAATGCTCAGAACCTTCGGGAGATCAAAGATCTGCCGAACATCGAAAGCGCCAAGGCCATTTTCATATGAAGGACATGGTCAACCCGATGACTCGAGAAGGCTACAATAAGATAGCGGAAGAGCATCGGCAACTCATCGAGGAAGAGCGGCCCAAGATGGTCGATAACATGGCCACCGCCGCAGCGGAAGGCGATCGCTCCGAGAATGCGGAGTACATCTACTCGAAGAAGAGAATTCGGGAGATCGATAAAAGGCTGCGCTATCTGACGACTCTTCTACAGGACGTCGAAATCGTTAATCCGCAGAATATCAGATCGAATCGTGTGGAATTCGGCGCGACTATCACCGTAGCCGATGACAATGGTGTTGAGAAAACGTGGACTATCGTAGGCGTTGGTGAGTCTGACGTTGATGCCAAAACAATTTCCTGGAAATCACCTTTGGCAAAGGCATTTTGGGGTAAAAAAGTTGGGGATGTCGTCAGCGTGGAACGGCCTGCTGGTGATATGGATTGCGAACTGATTGATCTGCATTTTGCTGGGCGCCGTATGGAGTCTTGAACATATCTTTTAGAAAGTCGCAGCGAAGCCGATTCCATCCGGAGTCGGCCTTTAGCCACCACTTAGTCAAAAAAGATTTACTCCTTAGGCCAAGGCCTTAAATCCCGCGCATTTCGTATTCGCGAAGTTTGCGAATCAAT
>SEDW01001217.1 GCA_004193325.1 Pseudomonadota bacterium
GCCACCCGCCGAATCAAGCTTTGCCATGCATGCGCTGGTGGCCAAGCACTATCTCGATGGCGCCAACTACCCGGTCGGTGGCTCCGCTTCTATCGCGCGCAGTATCAACGATGTCCTCATGAAACATGGAGCGCAGATTGTCACCAATGCCGATGTCACGTCGATCTTAGTCGAGGGCTCCAAGGCGATGGGCGTTCAACTGGCTTCCGGACGCAAAATCCGCGCAAAAAATATCGTGAGCGCTGTTGGGGTTATCAACACCTTTCAACATCTCCTGAAAGACAATGCCCCAATACAAAGGGAATACGAGCGTAAACTCCAGCTCATCACCCCCTCCTTTGCTCATGTTTGCCTTTATATAGGGCTGAAGGGAACGACTGAGGAATTAGGCCTTGAGACGAGCAATCTCTGGCTCTATCCCGATGACAAGCACGGTGAAAACACTGAGCAGTACCTCAAAAATCCAAGTCTCCATTTTCCAGTTGTCTACATCTCCTTTCCTTCAGCGAAGGACCCTGAGTGGCCAAAAACTTATCCAAATAAGAGCACGATCGAAATCGTGGTGCCCGCTCCTTATTCGTGGTTTGAACAATGGGAAGGCTCGAAATGGCAAAAACGCGGCAAGGACTATCAGGATCTTAAACAGGAAATCTCGGATCAGCTTCTCAAGATTCTTTTGGAGAAGATGCCCCAACTCGAAGGCAAAATTCAATTTTCTGAACTCTCCACACCTTTGTCGACGCTACATTTCAGCAATTATCAAAAAGGGGAAATCTATGGCATTGACCACACCCCGGAACGTTTTAAACAGCGCTGGCTGAGAACAGACAGCAGTCTTAAAAATCTCTACCTCACCGGCCAGGACATTGTCACATGCGGCATCGGTGGCGCTCTTTCCGGAGGATTTCTCACTGCCATCAGAATTCTCGGGCCGATTCGATCGATCAAACTGGCAAATCTCATGAGACCAACCCGAAGAGTGAACCCGAATTAGCAGTTTTTCCAGCAGCGCCGGGTGGAATTGACTTAGAGCCCAGAGACTTTGCCACCATTTAGAATTGGAGCGGGCCTACCTATCTGTGTTACAAAAGCTGCAAATGATCCAGCACTTTGACCTCAGATGGGTATGAAAATGTTCATAAACCGATTTACGTATCTCATCCTGTTTCTCCTCGTCCTTTCC
>SEDW01001218.1 GCA_004193325.1 Pseudomonadota bacterium
AGGTGAGCAATCCAGCCGCCGAAGTAGCCAAGGTTTCTTTTGAAGAAGAGTGAGTATTTGAATTTGAGATCAACAAAGCGGTAGTAGAGATCGCCGATCAAACAGCCAATCGCCCATGCACAGAGATAGATGCCGACGAGTTGGGCAATAAGGTTTTTCATGGTCGGTGTCGCCATAACATCGCCGAAGTAGACGAGGAAAATCGTCACTGGAATCGCAAAGACGATCGAAGACAAGACAATTTTCTTGCCGTTCGGCATCGCGTTGGAACCGTAACGAAGAAGGTTACCGATCGCGACCCCAAAGATCACCCCGAGACCAACCCATGGCGCAAACATATTGAAATAAGGCGCCTGAATGGAAATCCTTTGTTTGGTCAACCACTCCGAGACGATTGGAAAGAGTGTTCCGATCAAGACGATGGCACCGAAAGAGATGAGCAAAAACTGAGTGACGACCAAAGCGGATTCGCGGGAAACACCCCAGACCTTTTCCGTATCCGAAGGAAGAATCGATGGCGCGCGAATCGCGAAGATTGTCAATGAGATGAGCATAAGAGCGGCCAGGTAAATGAGGTAGTTTGGTCCGATCGGTGATTCCGCAAAGGAGTGAACCGAACTCACAACACCAGAACGAGTAAGGAAGGTACCAAAGAACGTCATGAAAAAGCCGGCAATCGCAAGGACGATACTCAGACGCTTAAGGTGACCTGTCTTATCCTGAACGAGAAGTGAGTGCAGCAGAGCTGTTGCGGCAAGCCAAGGCATAAAGCTTGAGTTCTCAACCGGATCCCAGGCCCAGTATCCGCCCCAACCAAGCTCGACGTAAGCCCAGCGTCCACCAAGTGTGATCGCAGCCGTGAGAAAAATGAAAGCAACAAGTGTCCAGCGGCGAACGGTTTTCAGCCAGCCTTCAGTGATATCACCATAGATCAAGGCAGCGATGGAATACGCAAAAGGCACAACCAATGTGGTGTAACCTGTAAAGAGCAACGGCGGGTGAATCGACATGTAGAAGTTTTGAAGGAGTTCGTTCATACCGCGGCCGTTCGGAGGCGCCGGGAGATTCTGAACAAATGGATCCGAATGCGACCAGGCGAGGTAAAGCATCCAGCAGACTACCGCTTGGATTGCTGCCACCACGTAGGGCATGACGTGTTCGTTATCCTTGGAATGACTCCA
>SEDW01001219.1 GCA_004193325.1 Pseudomonadota bacterium
GTTTCAGGATTCCCGTTCGGCGGAACTCTTACTCAAGCACGCGAAAAAGCGCCTTTAAAGCGTTTTCAGCAATCCAGCCCACGGCCCCAAACCAGATGAGGCTACCGTAAAGAATCGTCACCGCGGTGCTCGATTTCTCCTTCGTGTCGGTCGACCTGTGAAAGGCGAGGTAGCGAAGGGCCAGGAGCGGGAGGCTGATCAAGGGCAACAATGCCGGGATATAGCCGCGTCCAACCAATAGCGCGCCCGTCGGCGCCGCGATTAAAAGGAAAAGCGTGATGACAAACGAGAGATCGAGGCGAAGCCATGTGGCTTTAGTCTGAGGCAGACTTGCGAGAAAGATTTGATAGTCCTCCCGCAGCTTATTGAAAGTGGCAAAATACGCCGCCGGCAAAAGGCTGAGAAAGCCATTGATAACGGTGTAGACATAGACCTTTTGCCCCAGGCCAATGTTTTGTTTCATCACCATATAGAGCAGTCCACCGGCTGCAGTCGCGCCTAATAAAGCGTAGAGCAGAAGGGCTGGTTTTCGAAGGCTGTACGAGAGCTGTAGAATCCATGCGCCAGGCATCCTCTTCAAAAACTTCGCTCGAAGCTGAGAACTCCGAACCCTGGAAAGAAGCGAAAGGGCAAACTCCTGCCCTGATCCCGGGCCAAGCGGCCTTCGCATCAGCACCCAATAAAACAATCCCAAATTTAAAAATATCGTGGGATAAAAATACCCGCTTCCTCGACTCATCACGAGACCGAGTCCCAGCAAAATACCGACGGGCAGACTCATCCAGCGCGATTCAGCAAATTGAATTTGGCAGAGGAGCAAAGTCAGGTACAGATTCAAAGCTATAAGGATCCCGAGCAGAAAGACCGGAGGATTAGACAATAGCGTCGATAGGCCAAAACCCGTGAAAAGAAGAATCACGCTATTCATCAGGGTCAAATTAATTGCGCGAACCGCCCTCTCCCATGACATCGGCAGGGGCAGACTTTGCGCGAAGTATTGCACCCTTCCTCCAACGAGACTCCGCTTGGTAACGAGGACTGCAATCAAAGCATAAATCTGGCAGAGGACGAGGACGACAAGATCATATTTCGACCAGGGCCGATTCACAAAGAGATTGCCAATCGCGGCATTGACGGCCGGCGTGTCATTGCCAAGAGCTATCGAATAGGCGATAAAAAAG
>SEDW01001220.1 GCA_004193325.1 Pseudomonadota bacterium
GAAGAAGGTTTTGATTGGCGGAAGCGAAAAGCCCTCGGCCAACGACTGAGATGTTTGCCCTGACTCATAAGCTTTTGTCTCATGGTCGGACTTGCCAAAGCCGGAGCCTGTTTTTCTTTAGGAAGGGCGACCATGAAGCTGGCGCCGCCACCTTCTGTCGTTGAGACTTCGATTTTCCCACCGTGTAGATTGATCAAGGCCTTTGCCAGACTCAAACCGATTCCCACACCACCGGCCGATCGATTGCGGGCGGTATCAGCGCGATAGAAGAGATCAAAGATATAAGGCATATCTTCCTGAGGAATGCCCTCGCCATGATCGATGATGACGAATCGAATTTCGCGCTGCGTCTCACGGACTTCTAGCTGAACTTCCTGACCGCTCATAGAGTGCTTACAGGCATTCAATAGAATATTTTTGATCGCTATGATGATGTAGCCCTTAGCGATCTGAAGGTAGTGCCCACCAAGCTCGCCCAGATTCGAGGCAAGCCGGACCTGTTTATCTTCAAAGTTTTTACGAACGCTTTGTTCGAGATCGTGAATCAGATCGGCAATAGCCACCGACTCGGGATGGATGGGAATCGATTGACCCTGCGCTCTGGCAAGGAGAAGGAGATCTTCCACAATTGCCGACATCTGCGAAGACTCGCCCACGATGGTCTGCAGCGACGCTTTATATTCCTCAGGAGAACGATCTCGTCTTAAAGCGAGCTCAGCTTCACCGCGGAGAACTGCAATCGGCGTACGTAGCTCATGACTCACATCCCCAGCAAAGCGGCGAAGACGCCCAAAGCCATCTTCAATACGGCCGAGCATCTCATTGAAGGTGCGGACGAGCTGACGAAGCTCATCGTCCGCTTTTGGCAATTTAAGACGACGATCGAAGTTATCCGTAAAGCCCATGCGTGCCACCTCGTTGGTGATCCTTGCCACAGGTTTAAATGACCATTTGATCAAGAGATAACCGAAGAGAACTGAGGCAATCAAACCAAGGGATAAAGAGACCCAAAGCATGACCTTCACGGAATTTACAGTATTCATCGAAGAGCTGATGGAAGCACCGACCTGAATGAGTTCGCCCGTAAACTTATTGTTACGAACGACCGGTAGCGTAATCTGCCGCCAGGTGCTGCTGGATGAATTGCTGAAGGTCTCGTAGGTCTCGAGGCCTTTATCGGA
>SEDW01001221.1 GCA_004193325.1 Pseudomonadota bacterium
TGGTCGAATTGTGTGTCCACCATTCTCATAGCCCCAGTAATACCGCTCGTCTCGTAACCGTGGACACCTCCCGTTATTAAAACAGTAGGTTTGCTGCGGTCAACGTTCTTAGTGTGCACCAGGAAGAGTGGGTAGCGATCTGGGTTGATGCTAAGGCGTCCATATTCAAAAAGCACGAATCGCGTATCGAAGTTTTTTATTTTGTCCAGAACGTCGGTTTTGTAATTCCGTTTGATGGACTGAGATTCAAACCATTTCAATTTTTCAAGTTCGCCCCAAGGTTGCATCATATTATTTCACTCCAGCGATTATTTTGAATTTATCTTATGAGTCAGACCATTTTCATGCACTATTCAGGCACGGCAGGAAAGTGTTTTTGTAAGTTTATGAGTTTCGAGTATCACGCCTTAATTATAACTGAGGAATATCTTCCGATCCTTACGTTGATCAGACCAGGAACCCAGCGACCAGCAAAACAAGGTAGGTGCTCAGCAAGGGTGACCGACTCGCCTTGATCAATGGCCTTGAATTGCTCTAAATTAATTCAATTATCCTGTCACGATCGCCAGTAACAACAAAGTCCCAGAAGCTTGCACTTCTGAGACTTTCTTCGAAGCGAAGACTATTGCAGGGCGTTAATAGCGGTGCAGGCTTTGCCGCCTGGCGCAAAGTAAGGACGCAGCACATCTATCGCATAAATCGAGGGTCGATACATGTCGGACTTGTTGGTGGTTCGGTACTTAAGGCCTTCCGTGACACTTGTATTGATAAGGCTCTTATAAGCAACCGCCTGGAAAAGTGGGGCCGCATCAGGAAGCTGGGCTTTGAGTGCAGCATCCGACTCCCAAAATCTGCGGAAAAGTTCGACCGCAAAATGGAAACTCTCTTGCTCAAGCGCATCCCATCCATTGACGCTGGCTCTTTCGGTGGCGATGCCATGATTCATATAAACATCAGCCGGATAGGGTGTGGAGTTGAGCGTTGTGTATTTTTCGGAAAACTGGGCCACACACAACATCTCTTTGAAAATTCCGATTTTTTGAGCGCGGGTAACTTTGGGATCACGCATGAGTTTGCCTGCGAGTATACGGGCGTTCTTGTAGTTGGCCGTAAAGTTGAGGCCTTGGCTAGACTCGTTGTTCAAGTTCCCCGCAGAGGTTCTAAAAGTGGTTCCTGCTTC
>SEDW01000222.1 GCA_004193325.1 Pseudomonadota bacterium
GCGCATCTTCCCCTCACTCGGGCGATCGGTTCCATAACAACAGCTGTTGATCAGGCCCATGCCGCGCCCGGAGCTTTGCATTGCCATCCATTCGTGCTGAGGCATCTCAAAGAGTTTGGGATGGTTGGCTGGACGTTCTTCGACAGCGAGTCCCATATCGTAAAAGGCAGTCTTCGAAGAAAACATGGGGGATAGCGCGGCTTTGAAGGAAGAGTCCCTTGTTCGCCAATCAATGTCTTCGATGATGTCGACTACGGGACGACCTCGATTCAGGCTGATCGTTTGAATAAAGGTTGAACCTTCCCCTTTCCGCTCGATCCGAATCGACGAACGCCAAAATCCGCGATCGACAATCTGAATCTTCGCCGGACCACCGAGGTAGCTGCGGGGCGGGCGTTTGCGATCTTTCCAGGTCATGTTCCACGCCGGATATTTGGTCGGGTATTCGTTGAGAAATTCGTAGCGCAAAGGTTCTTTCAATTCTTCGCGATTCAATTCTTTATTCCAGATCGAGATAATGTCGCCGCTCATGCCGATGCTAACCTTCAAAAGATCCGATTCAATTACGGCTTCGCTGACGGGCAGTGTCTCGAGCGTTTCAAGTTCCTCGCCCTTTTTCGCGAATAAAGTGAAAATACCTGCCTCAGTTCCGCTGAGATTTGCTCCAAAAAGAAAATCCTGAAATCCTTTGGCCGCATGAATTCTCTGCAGTGGTCGTTCATCGCCGTTGGGCGCGCGAACATGGGTAAAGCGGCCGGCCTCGATCGGCAGACTCACACTCAAGACTTCCTGATGATCCGCCTCGCTCGTATTCACGAGTAGAAGGGGAAGACCTGGCGAACTTGAATCCATGTCTCCGGCTAAGGCCGCAGCAGAAGCTTCCAGACTGCTCCGAAAGAGATTTTTGGCGATCGCGAGATCGTTCAAGGCGTGGCTGTTGGCCTTGGGCCAGGCGGTCCCGCCCATGATGTCATGCATTTGCACAGCGAGAAGAGTTTCCCAGGCGCGGCGCAGCTTGGCCTTGGGATAGGGATGGCTGAAGATCGAGGCAAAGCTCGCCAAAAACTCAGCCTGATAAGCGAGATTTTCAGCTTGGCGGTTCTGCACCTTGATCTGAGAATTCGAACTGAGTGTTCCGGCGGAATGTTCGACGAGAAGCTTTTCCCCGCTGGTTCTGGGCAAAAGTCTCAAATCTTTGCCCTCTGCATCCCGAAACATTTGATCGCTCGAGCCCATGGCGAGATCGTAGCTGCGCCCCGGATTGCGCAAAGCTTTGACCACGTTTTCAACGTCCTCACGCCTTGGAGCGCCGCCGCTGTCCCCTATCCCGAAGTAGCGAAAATCGAGTGCCTGGCCTTCTACCCTGGGATTCGAATTCAAGCGATCCAACCACTCCTTGTGAGTCGCCAGATCTTTAGGAACAGGAGAATCGTAGGGCCCCGGATTTAGCGCTGCAAAGACCTCACTGCCATCAGGTCCTGACCAGAGGCCGACATTGAAGGGCACACCGTTCGCTGCACCCCAGGTCAGTTTCTGCGAGGAAAAGCCTTTGAGTCCTGCGTGTTTCACGACTGTGGGTAGCGACGAGGGAAAGCCGAAACTGTCGGGCAGCATCAGGTCCACACTGGTTTTCCCAAACTCTTCCTCGAAGAAGAGGTTACCGTAGAGGACCTGTCTCAAAACCGATTCCGGATCGGGAATGAGAACGTCACTCTCCTCCCAGGTCGATCCGGAAACGTGCCAGCGGCCCTCCTGGATCTTTTGTTTCACGAGCTGGTAACGGGCGGGCCAGTAGTCTTTTATGAGTTTATAACGAAAGGCTCCCGTGAAATTAAACTGATATTCGGGAAATTCATTCATGAGCTTGAGATTGTCGTCGACGGTGTTCTTTAAATATTTTTGGATCGTGTCTTCATAGGTCCAAAGCCACTGAGTGTCGAGATGTGAGTAGGGAGTGAGGTAGAGCTTCGGTTTCTTTTCGGCGAAGCACGGAACTGAACTGAGTGTAAAAGTAATCAGCAACAGCCGCTTAAACATCTTCAGAATCCTCGTATCGTTAGCGCAGGACTCACAAGGCAACAGGAAGTGGTATTGCTGCGAGCTAACATTGCGACGTGGCAAGATCAGTAATTCGTTAAAATAACATAGCAGTGCCGTATCGGGAAGAACGGATAACGGGCGTAAAATGGCCTCATGCTCATCAAATACTTCCAAATTGACGCGAGATTGCGAGTCTTTATTGCAAGTCCCCTTCGCGTCACGGTAGACTCAACCCCTCTCAAAATCTGCTTTGATCAATGAGTTGAGTGTGAGTATGAGCAATGGTTTTTCAAACTTGTGGATAAATCGTCAGGAGCGCTTCGACGGTCTTGTGGAACGCTGTGCCCCAGGCACCCACAGGCGTCTGGCAGAAGAACTGGCAAAACTGAATTTGCCTAAAGACATCGCCATCCTCGATGTTGCAGCCGGCAGCGGGGCTTTCATCGGCCGCATGAAAGCTCAAGGCTTCAGAGATTTTACAGCGATCGAATTGAATCATGAAGATTTTCAGCTGAAAGATATTCCCGTACACAGTTTTGATCTCAACCAGGAATTTGCCTCCAAAATCTCAAGGCAGTTTGATTTGATCACCGCTGTCGAAATCATTGAGCATCTCGACAATCCCCGGCATTTCCTGCGAGAGATTCGTAAACTATTGAAGCCGGGCGGGCACCTCATCGTCACGAGTCCAAACGTGGAACATTGGATTTCGCGCCTGAAATTTATGATCAAAGGCGAGCCCAAACACTTTGGTCTGGTCGATATTCAAACGCAAAGACATATTTCTCCGGTTTTAAGTTTTCAAATGAATTATATGTTTCGTGAAATCGGCTTTACCGGCCAGCTGCAGACGTCGGCCGGTAGCTTCTGGGGACCTTTGAAGGCGATGGTCTATAAGCCCCTGGGCTGGATCTTCAAAGCTTTGTCGAAAGGCTGCAAGGAGGACGGGGAAATTCTGGTCTTCGTAGCGAAAGCGGATCAGAAGGATGAAAATCTCTCCGGCGGCAACTCGCATTATTTTGCTGCCAAAGAATTTGCTCTCGCCGATCACAAACTTTAATCGCTGATTACTCAGCGTACAAGGCCTTTGGTCCGAAGGTATTGGTCGTAAAAGGCCAGGGTTTTCTGGACCATCTTTTCTTCGGTGTATTCGGGAGCTCTTAGGGCATTCTCTGCCCTCAGGCCTGTACGAAAATCCGCTTCCCGCTCCAATGTTCTGAGTACTTCGAATAGCTCTTGACTGCTCAGCGGCAGCTTCAGGGGCAGTTCTTTGAATCTCTCGCCTACGAGGTTCGGATAAACGCCTACGTTTGTGCCAACGACTGCCAGACCCGCCTGCACTGCCTCGAGATAGACCAGACCGAAAGGTTCGTAGTGGCTAGGAAGGGCGAAAATATCGCTGCTCGCCATGTGGTCTCGAATGTTTTGCACATGTCCGGCGAAGACGACCTCCTCTCCCACCGCCTTGTCTTTCGCCATAGCCTCATAAATCGCCTGCCTGGGGTCGTGCCCGAGTACCATGAGCTTCCACTTTAGACCCTGGGATTTGGCAAGGCTTAAGGCTTCGATCAGCTCACCCAACCCCTTTTTTCGATGGTCGTTGCTAGCAAAACTGATGATGAAACTGCTTGCGTCTAGGCGTGGTTCGGGACGAATCAATGGGGCATCAGGAATTCCGTTGGGAATGACCCGGATTCGCTGTGCAGCCGCGGGATAAAATTCTCTAATTTCATTTGCGAGTGAATCGATTACGGCAATGACGGGAATATTCCGCGAATAATTCAGCGCCTCGACGCTCAAAACCATGGCATGAAGAGGGTTCGCGAAGATCGAAAAATACTGTCCGAGTTGCCATTTGCAACGGATCCATGAGCGATGGACCGCATGGGCTGTCATCACATCCTGGACCAGGGAAGCGCCCACTCCGAGGTTATGAATCAAATCGAAATCCTTGCGTCTTTTTTTCAACCAGAGAGACGCGGAGATTATAAAGCGGAAGTAATCGAGAAAAGCAGGTTTAAGTCGCGGGCCTGGCACCCTCGTATGGATCGCGGCAAAGACTCCGGAGTAGTCATCATTGCCCGAAAGAATCAGAACCTTATCGCCGCGTTTTAAGAGAGCGTTCACCAATGGAGCCAGGAGTTTTGAAAAACTGTTTCTCGTCTCGTCAAAATGGGGAAGAACGAAACAATAACGCATCGCAGAACCTCTCAAACACGTTCGAAGCGGAAGCAAAGAAGATTTTATCTTAGGGACAATTCGGGCTTTTGTCGCGAGCTTTCCGATAGACTGCCCGCTGGCAGAGCGATAAGCTAAGGCTTCTCCATAGCCCTGATGGCAAAGATAAAAGGCGGATATGAATCTTCAGCGCATTAAATTGACCCTCCTCCTAGTCAGTCTTGGTGAGCTGGTCAATAAGATCATTCCTCTGCTTCTTATCCGTCTCGGACAGGATCGACTTGGCCTGCATGCCTTGGGTGAAGCCCAATTCGGCATCTACATCGTCGAACTTTTCCTCCCGGTGATGACATGGGGCTTTGAGCTTTACGGCCCCATCTCGCTGCGAGCGGTGGAAAAAGGCAGTCGTGACTGGAAGGAAAGAATTGGCCAGATCGTGGGCACCAGGATGCTACTCGGCGCCTTGGTCTACGGAGCATTGCTCGTCTCGCTCTTCACCATGGATAAGTTCATTCCCTATCGATCGATGGCGATTCCGATTGGACTCCTCATGTTCGTCTCGAGCGTCAGCACCACCTTTGTGCACACCGCCGATCAATCCCTCGGCCCATTGGCGAGAATTTCTATCGTCGCGAAGATCGCAAGTTTCATCGCAATTTTTATCTTCGTGCAAAATCCCGATCAGGGTCTGCTCTTCGCACTCCTGAGCTATGGCGTGAACGTTGCGATCGCTCTCGGATCCCTGATTTATATTCTCAGAAAATACGGAGTGATCCTTCCTCGTTTCGATCGCATTCTCCCTACATTTAAGCTCTCTCTTCCCTTTGCCATCACCTACATCCTTGCGATGCTCGTCGAGAGAGTTGAACTCTGGTTTGCGGAAACCTGGGGTGGCGCTCTAGCCGTCGGCGGTTTATCGGGTCCACTCCGGCTCTACCAAGGTCTCCTCTTCGTCATCATTGCCTTGAGCTCCATTCTCTACAGCGAGGGTCTGGCTTATCCGGAAAAGGTGGGCCGTTTTCTACGTTTCACTGTCTGGCTCCTCGCGGCATTTATTCTCCCGCTGATGGTTGGGGTCTTCTTCGTGGGCGAACCCCTCCTGGTCCTGGTCGGTGGCGATGGTTTCGCTGGACAGGGATTTAACCTGGCACTGATCTGCACGGGTATGCTCGGGCATTCCCTCTTGCTCGTGGCCGGGGTGCAGGCTCTGAGTGCGATTGGCAAAATAAAATGGGTTAACGGCGCCTACTTCTTCGCCCTGGTGATTGCTGTGACGGGTTCGGAAATCCTCATGCGCTATCATCAACCTAATATCGCTCTTCTCGCTCCAGCTCTAGGCAAGACCTTGGGAGGCATTGCACTCTTTTACCTCGCCTGTCGCGAGACGGTGGGTTTTACCAACTTCAAACTTCCACTCACAGGAATTGTGATCGGTCTTCTAGCGATGTTTGGATTTCTCTGGGAATCGGGCGAGATGTTCTGGCTCTTAAG
>SEDW01001222.1 GCA_004193325.1 Pseudomonadota bacterium
GGTGTAAAGCCGTTGAGCTTAAAGTCGCCGGTATGGAACACGCGTTGATCGCCGCCTTCGAGCAGAAGACTGCAGCAGAAGGGAATCGAATGAGGCACATGCACCCAATGCACATTCATTTCAGGGAGGCGAATTGTGGCGCCGGCCCTGACTTCATGAAAAGTGTAGGTCTTGTGGTTTTTCATCTGAAGCAATTTTTCTTTGACGAGTTCAAGTGCCCAGGGTCCGATATAGACCGGAGCAGGCCAGCGCTCGAGAAAGTAGGGTAGGGCTCCGATGTGATCTTCGTGACCATGAGTGATAAGGTAGGCCGTAGGTGGGCCGCCCAAAATCGCCTCAAGTTGAGAGATGTCGGGGATACGTGCGTCGACACCAATTTCGTAGGTTTCGGCAAAAGAGAGACCACAGTCGACTACGTAAGTCTGACCTTTGTATGCATAAATGGTGAGGTTCATACCAAATTCACCGCAGCCGCCGACGGTAAACATATAGATGCGGCTAGGATCGCGTTGAGAAAGCTTCGACAGGGATAATGAAGTCATTTTGTTTTGAACACCGATCTAAAGCGAGGCGTTTGTTAGAAGAACGCTTTTAGCTTTTATCCTTTTGAGGGTTTAAAGTAAAAAGGAAAGCTGACCTGAATACTGCCTTTTTGCGGCCTTGGCCAATTCCAACGGCTCAGTTTTTCACGAATACAGGCTATCATCTTTCCATCATCAATATTTGAATCGACCAACTCAAGATCGGAGACCCGGCCTTGCGTGTCGAGGTGCCATTTCCACTCCATCAGGCCTTGTGCCGCCTGATTTCTTCTGAGTGCAAGTTCATAGCAGAGTTGCAGTTCAAAACGCGAGCGTTCGACAGTCTGCTGAATCAAACGCGGATCGAGGCTACCGATAATCGGCTCTTTAATCTTCTTGGGCTTCGTCGGATCAAAAAGCGAGGCGACAATAATGTCGATCTTGCGATTGATCTCCTGAAATTGCCGACCGTCGATGACTGGCGTGTAATCACTGTTCGCGGCAAGGGTCAGAGGACGACTTGTCTCAGGCAGAAGGGGAACAAAGGATGAGCGAAGTTTTCGTATTTTAGCTCGCTCCTTTTCGGCCTTCGCAGAAAGCTTCTCTGCATCACCGTACATCATTTCTTCATCGTGCGTGAACTTAAACGGCAAA
>SEDW01001223.1 GCA_004193325.1 Pseudomonadota bacterium
TGATTTAGGATCTTCAGGACTCAAGGGAATCGACCAATTCAGTTTCGCGGAAAGTTCTTTAGGCCCCAACTCTTTCAGAGCCTCGGCAAGGGTATGCGCGCAAAGGGTAGCGATGACACTCGAATCGCAGCCGCCGCTTAGTGAGATCATGAAGCCAGTGCTTCCCGACTTTCTTAGGTAATCGAAGAGCCCGACTTTCTCCGCCTGAAGAAATTCCATCTCAGGTGTCGTGTAAAGGTCTTCCGCTTCGCCCTTCCACTGATCCAGTATCTTCGGTGCTGTCGACGGAAGCTTCTTAAGCGCCTCACCAACGACATTCCGATCGTCGGCACCTGTTTGCGTGTTATCGAGAACCGAACGGTTTTTAAGTTTGGAAACTCGCGCGAGATCAAGGTCGATGTCGCGAACAAGGAGACTGCCATCATTCAACTGAAAGCGCTTCGAGCGCCGGGAGATCTTACCGAACTCTCCGAGCAAACAATCGCCATCATAGATAATGCGACCGCTCTCGAGACCAATCATGTTCGTGTAGAGATAATAAGCCTGAAACGCGCGACTCGCATCCGCGACCAAAGTCTCACGGATCTGCGACTTGCCCAAAGCAAAGTGTGAAGCACTGAGGTTCACGACGAGTTCGCAACCGGATAATGACGAATCGGATGCCGTGCCTTCGGACGACCAGGCCTCTTCACAGATGACGATACCGAGCTGGAGATTCCCCAACTGATAGGTGATGTCACCGAAAGGCACTTCCTGCCCAAAGATGCGGATAAGATCGACGTGATGGAAGGGCCAAGGACGGAACCAGCGCGGTTCGTAATGCACGCCTTCGCGGGTCAGGATTTTCTTGGCATTGATGCCGAGGAGTTTTTTGTTCTGCAGAACCGCAGCGCAGTTATACATGCTACCGCGATGATAAACGGGAAGACCGACCATCACCGTGATGCCATCGGTCTCCTGCAGGACGATCTCAAGACTGTTCAGAGCCATGCGGGCTGTGTGAACGCTTGAGAACATGTCCTCGCAGTTATAGCCCGTGATGCTTAACTCAGGGAAACAGAGTACCTGAACCTGTTGGGCCTTGGCCTCACGGATGAGGTGAGTGATTCGGGCAACGTTACCTTCCCAGTCAAAGGGAAGTTGATTGAGACTCGCTCCAGCAATCCTGAGTATAAACAGAGTACCTGAACCTGTTGGGCCTTGGCCTCACGGATGAGGTGAGTGATTCGGGCAACGTTACCTTCCCAGTCAAAGGGAAGTTGATTGAGACTCGCTCCAGCAATCCTGAGTATATCCATCGATTACATCCTCTCTGGGGGTTCAATTCCAAGTAGACTCAGACCGTATTTGAGAGATTCGGTAAACGCTTCGGCAAGCAACACTCGCGCCGATCGCAAGGCAGCCGTCTCCGCTTTGAGAACGGGGTTAACCGCGAGAGAGCGGTTATTCGCCTTACTCATGTTGAAGAGATGGTGACATAGAAGGCTCGGCTTATTCGCTTCGCACGATTGAATGACGACATTGTTCAAATCGTTCAGGTAGCGGAGCAGTTCTTTTTCTTCCTGACTCGTGAGGAGTTTAAGATCCGCATCAGCCAGTGATATGCCGCTTTCTTTCGCTTTACGGAGGATGGAGCGGGTACGTGCGTAGGCGTACATCAGGTAGGGACCTGTGTTGCCTTCGAAGTCAGCCCAATCCTGGAGGTGGAAGATGATGTCTTTCACCGGATCGGTACAAACCATCCCGTAACGAATCGTGCCGGTCGCAAGCTTATGCGCAGCGTCTGCGATTTCCGCATCGCTCCATTCGCCCTTGTACTTGTCGAGATATTTCGCGAGTTCGAGACCTAGGCGCTCACGCAGTTCGCTAAAGGTGATGACGTTCCCTTTACGAGACGACATCTTTCCATCAGGGAGCACGACCATGCCGTACGACAAGTGGTAGCAGTTCTTCGCCTGCGAGAAGCCCATCTTATCCAGGGTACGGAACACTTGTTTGAAATGGAGATTTTGTTCGGAGGCAACGACGTAGATCGCTTTCTCGGTTTTGAACTGGCTGAACGGTCGCTCTCGACAAAGACATCTTTCTTCAGATATTCGTCGACGATCTCCTGGCTCTCTTCACTCACTTCGGATTCGTAGAACCAGTGATCAAAGTGAGCGCCAGACCATTCGTAGATTTCTTTAAAATCATCGAGGGACCATTCGCGAGTCGATTTCCAGAGCTCGTAGGTGTCGCCCTTTTTCGATTCGATGTCGCGGAGGACTTGAGAGACTTCGGCATTGAAGACGGGTTTCTCTTCGACAGTTGCATCATCGAGTGCCATCGTCGCCGCAGCATACATCTGACCAAGCCACTCGCCGCGGTGCTCAGCCGGAGCTTTATGACCATTTTTGAGGATGTACCAGAGACATTTCGCGATATGCGCGCCTTCGTCACCGATATAGTTGACCATCGTCACGGGATATCCGCAGGCTTTGTAAATACGCCCGAGACTATCGCCGAGAACCACGTTACGCATGTGGCCGACGTGGAAAGATTTATGAGTGTTAGGCTGAGAATATTCGATCATAACGTTCGCACGAGGCGTATCGCTCTTCGTGTTGCGTTTCATCAAGGAGCCGTCGTGGATGCTTGGCACAAGGTAC
>SEDW01001224.1 GCA_004193325.1 Pseudomonadota bacterium
GCTGAGATGGGGTCAGGATTTTTAGGCGGAATCATCGCCGGTTTTATCGCGGGCTATGTCGCGCGATTTATTCGGGACAAGACACCCTTGCCGGCGAGTATGCAGGGCCTCATGCCTATCCTCATCATTCCTCTCTTTTCGACTCTCATCACCGGGCTACTCATGATCTATGTTGTCGGCGCGCCGATGAAATCGATCATGGATGGGTTGACCAGTGCTCTGCTTGGTCTCTCGGGCACGAACGCAATTCTCTTAGGTGCAATCCTCGGCGCGATGATGGCTTTTGACTTGGGAGGTCCGACGAACAAGGCAGCTTACGCTTTCACAGCCGGATTGCTCAGCTCAAATACTTTTGGGCCTATGGCGGCGACGATGGCCGGCGGTATGGTTCCGCCCCTGGGTGTAGCCTTAGCTTGTTTTATCGCCAGAGGAAAATTCTCGCCCGAGGAAAGACGAGCTGGCAAGACTGCGGGGATACTTGGGCTCTGCTTTATCTCGGAAGCGGCGATTCCTTTTGCAGCTCGCGATCCCTTGCGAGTCATTCCCTGTAACGTCGTGGGGGCCGCTCTCACGGGAGCCTTGTCAATGTACTTTGGCTGCGGAATCCGGGTGCCGCATGGCGGAGTCTTTATCTTTGGAATACCTAACGCCGTTGAAAATCTGCCGATGTATTGTCTCTCGATCCTGCTCGGGACTTTGGTCACAGGCCTCGGCATCGCTTTGCTGCTCAGGAAGCCTAGGGAAGAAGTCTTGGCTGAACCTCAGGCTCATCAGTAGATCGGGCCAAGCACCGTTCTAGGATCGGGATAAATTTTTAAGGCGGCCTCGAGTTCTTCATCGGTGACAGTGCCGGGCATGTCGGCCTCTTCCGGAGCGATCAGGCTCAGCTGGAAATGAACGTGAGGCGGCCAGCCTCCGTTTTCTTCCGCAGTGCCGAGTGCGCCAAGCACTTCTCCAAAACTGATCTGCTGCCCGCGTTTTTTGCCCGAGAGCGAAGCTCGACTCAAGTGGCCGTAGAGTGCATAGATTTCGACTCCGTTTAAGAGATGGCGCGTGATAAGAGTTGGTCCGTAGTCGCCCGCTTTTCCGTGATCGCGAAAATCGTAGATTTCCCCTTCGTAGAAAGCGTGAACTCTCGTACCAGCCGGCCCACCGAGATCGATCCCAATATG
>SEDW01000223.1 GCA_004193325.1 Pseudomonadota bacterium
TTTGATTCCACTTCAGAGACGAGCAGCTCCCAAACCAACGCAATCGCTCAGCCAGTGCTAAGGACCGTCACAGGCCTCATCGTGCGACCTGGCGAGCAAGCCGTCCGTCTCGTCTTTCATGGTTCAACCGATGTCGAGTATCTCGATTTTCGGAGGGAGTTCCCGAGTCCAACAAGTGCAATCGCATGGAGCAGGGCAGATCTCACCAACTACACGTCCTTCCCCGACCCTATGAGCGAAGAGTGCATTGAATACAACGGCTGTACCTGGGCCGGCTGGTTCGCGGCTCTCGATGATCAGCAGACAGAAGGCTGGGTTAAGGCACACAACATTATTGCCATTCATTCAAAGCATTTCGCAAAGTATAAACTTAAGACTTTTAGACTCCGCAGTGGAAGTAAAGAGATCGATGCCAAGGTTTATGATATGTGCGCGGATTCGGATTGCAACGGATGTTGCACTAAGAATAGTAAGAAGACCGGTTTTCTGATCGATATCGAAAGCTATTCTCTCAATCGCTTTTCCGTCGAAGATGGAATCATTGAATGGCGTTGTCTAGACTGCGACCTTCCTTAGTGGGAAGGCCATTCAAGAGGGGCTGTCGTTTGGTTTAAAACCCATCTCTGTAGAATTTTATCCAAGGCTTGCATGTGAATCGGTTTCGCTAGGTAGTCATCCATTCCCGCATCGAGGCAACGTTCGCGATCGCCCTTCATGGCGCTGGCTGTAAAGGCTATGATAGGCACGCGTATATCTCCCGCCCCTTCCATCTGACGAATGCGTCTTGAAGCTTCGTAGCCATCCATCACCGGCATCTGGCAATCCATGAAGACGATATCATAGCGAGTCGTCTTCACGGCTTTGACTGCATCGTGTCCGTTTTCAACGACATCAATAGTGCAGCCGAAGAGTTCGAGGAAGTTCTTGATCACCATTTGATTCAATGGAGAATCTTCTACGACCAGGGCATGGATGGGCTGTGAACGAATCGCCAGAGCAATATCTTGCGAAGCGACGACGGTCTCCGGGTTGATATCCAGACTTATTTTAAAAGGAATTTTAAGCGAAAAAGTCGAACCTTTGCCTTCCACACTTCTGCACTCAATCGTGCCGCCCATGCATTCCGTGAGGAACTTGCTGATCGTTAGACCAAGACCTGTTCCACCAAAACGTCTGGTGGTCGAAAGATCACCTTGGGCAAAGGCCTGGAAGATCTTGTCGATGGTGATGTTCGACATTCCAATTCCGGTATCGATCACTTCGAAGAGAACCTGGACTTCATTTTCGCTCTGCGAATCGAGCCGGACTCGAAGTTTGACGTGACCTTCTTCCGTAAATTTAAAGGCATTACTGAAGAGATTGATCAGGACCTGTCTCAATCGCCCTGGATCACCCTGAACCTGAAGGGGCAGATTCGGATCGATGTCTTTGATAAAAGTCACGCCTTTGCTGTGACTCAAATGGCCAAAGGGTGCAAAACTTTCTGCCAAGACCTGGCGAAGCGAAAAATTCACAAATTCGAAATCGAGTTTGCCCGCATCGATCTTTGAGAAATCAAGGATATCATTGATAACCGTTAGCAACGCATCACCCGAGGTGAGAATCGCGTGGCAGTAATTCTGCTGCTTCTCCGTAAGCTCGGTATTCATCATCAAGGTTGAAATGCCAATGACAGCATTAAGCGGCGTGCGAATCTCATGACTCATGTTGGCAAGGAACTGAGACTTGAGACGGGTGGACTCAAGAGCGGTTTGTTGCTCGAGGAGAAGCTGGTTCTTCTCCTTTTGTAGCGTAAGAAGATCGGTGACGTCGTGCGTAAGGACGATAATACCGGGAATATCTCCAGAGGCCTGAACGTCAGGGATATAGTTGGTTATCATCGAGAGCTCAGCGCCGTCTCGCTCTGTCTTGAGTTCAAAAGTTTGAGCTTCCCCCTCAAGGGCCTTATACATCCTAGGCTCAACCGATTGAAAAAGTTCGTCACCGATAATTTCATGAACCGACTTGCCGTTGCAATTCTCAGCTTTTTTACCAAAACAGCGGCCATAGGCTTTGTTGTGGAAACGATAGATCAAATCTTTATCGACATATGAAATCAAGACCGGCAATGCGTCTGTTATCATGCTTAGATGACGAAGAGCGTCGATGGCGACTTGTCGTGAGCTTTTCTGATCGTGGATATCTGTGGAGCTTCCGCACCATTTAATAACTTCGCCCTTGTCACTGAGCTTAGGGAAAGTACGGGCAAGATGCCAACGCCACTCGCCCTGTCTATTTCTTACTCGATATTCCTTTTCCCAACCCAAGCCTTGGGATTGAGCGGCGATGCATTCGTCTAGAATTGCGTTCCAGTCGTCAGGATGGATAGCGAAGTCGCCGGCTTTGATTTGATCGTAAGAAAGACCGGTGTATTCCATAAACTGATCGTTGAGATAAGCGATGGTTCCATCGGCATCGGAAGAAGCCCAAATCATATGAGGGATGGCGTTGGTGATGAAGTGATAGTGCTCTTCGGTGTCGGCCAGTTTCTTTTTCAAGGCTTTAATTTCGGCGTTCCTAGCCCCGAGTTGGGCCTGTGTCTCCGCAAGCCTCTTCTGAGTCTCCTGAGCAAATCCAAAGCGTCCCACTATGGGGATAGAGCGCCATATCGATTGCACAGAGGCATAAATTGACTGAAGTGCAGAATTCGAATTTTCTATCATCGAGCACCTCAGTCAAAGGGTTATGGCGCAACCTGGATTGCCGGAAAAAATGAATACACTTAAGATAACATGGAAGACGTTGATTTCACCATTACAGATGGGATTCAAGGCAAAATCAGATGTCGATACAAAATGTTCATGATGAATGTTTCGAAAAGCGAATGAGACTCGAGTAATACGAATCAACCCATCCTAATATGATGAAATACGGAACAGACGAATTTTGCGCTGAAGTTTTAGAAATGAAGGAGATATCTGGGTAAATCCTGGGAGCCCCAAAAGGCTAGTGCTCGAGCAGAAACTGAATCGGCGCCATAGAGAACAAAGCCTCCGGAAATTCCGGAGGCTTTTAAATATGGTATTTGCGGAAGGTTTGCTTAACGGAAGCAAGCCTTCAATATGCCTTTGTTGTCAGTCCAAATGAGAGAGTCATGGATTGCTAGCTTGGCCCCAGAACCAATATTTTGGAAGGAAAGTGTTTCTCCTGTCCAAGCTTTGGGATTGAAGTCGGCCTTACTTCTAGCAAAGCCATTGTCCAACTCGACGAGCAAGGCCCCTGCGTTGATGTCTTTGAATATTGGTTTCAAATCTTTGAGATCGCCTTCTGTGTATCCCCTGCCATCGATGAGTTGACAGTCCTTGCAGATCTTCCAACTGCCGCTGACCGATACGAGCTGGCGATGGGGAACTTCGAATTTGAAGTCTTCGCTCTCTTTATCGGCGTTCACATCGAAACATTCTTCGTAAGGAATGCTACCTTCGCCATCGAAGCGAATATCGATTCCGCCTTTGACGGCTTCATCCAAGAAAGCTTTGATGCTGGGTTCGGTAAGATTAACATGAAAACTTTTGTGACGATCATCACCAAGGCCCGCAATTCCGGAAGCGACGCCAATGAGCAAGCCATCGCGTAAGAGAGGGCCACCGGAATCGCCAGGACCCACACCAGAGTTTGTGCCCTCTGTTCCTGCAATGGCCTCGAGGTCAGTACCGTGAGTGATCAAGAGGTTTTCGCCTGATTCAAAGCCCAGAAGATTGCTCGTGCCGTAGCGGAATTGACCGTCGTTCTTGTTGTTCTTGAGATCATAGGTGCCGAAACCTGCGAAGACGATTGCCTCATCACCTTCCACTCTTTTGGTGCTGATTGGAATCCACGCGGGAGCAACTGCCTTGGGAAACACGAGGAGACGAACATCGATGTTGAATCCCCAGGATTTCTTGAGAGCCTCGGGCATTGATCGAAAAGAGATCGTGCGCACGCCCTTAAAGGTAAAACCTTTGTCGGCGCAGTGAGCGGCTGTGATGATCGTCGTCGGAGATACAAACGTCCCCGTGCAACCGTCCTGATAAATCACTGCTTTGAAGCGATCAGGTTGTTTCTTGATGCCGTTGGTGATTTTGAGAGAAGAGTCTTGGACCTGTGAGCCACAGGCAATGGCAGTCGAAAGAAGGATTGCAGTGAACACAACTTGGGAAAGAGAAGTTTTAAACTTCATGGGAACCTCTGGCGAAAGATGGGTTGGAAAAGGATCGGAATCAACATCAGCGTTAACGCCATTCGCAAAAGCTAGGACCCGTATAGAGAGATTTTTTTGTAATAGAAAGCGAATAGTGCGTCACAAAAATTCGGACATGTCGTTGATTTAATTAAAAATTCGATTTTTGAAAAAGGGATTATCAAAAAAGCTGATATTGACAATTATTCTCAACATGTTAAAGGTGTATTCACTAAGTTTCTTCGCATTTTCCCTCCCAGGACTTTACGTCCGACGCGAATCAAAACTGTTATTTCGTTGAGGACCCACGTGATCAAACGTCGAATCTGGATCAAAAAACTTCATCTCTACATTGCTGTAATTTCGGCGATTCCAATTCTTATCATGAGCATCACCGGCACCGCGCTCGTGTACAAAGAAGCAATCGATATCTGGGCAACCAAAGGCTACATGGAAGTCGAAGTCGGCCCTCAGAAGAAATCGATAGATGAATTAAAATCGATCCTCATGACCAAATTTCCGGGCAAAGAATATCCGGGTGTTGTTCTTCCTCGTGAAGAGGGCAAGTCCTACTACTTCTGGATCAAAGATGCTCCGCTTTGGACTGTGCATTACATCAACCCTTATACCGGTGAGTTTAAGGGTGAGCGCGCTTGGGAAGACTGGACGATTGCAAACATCGTCTGGTGGCTGACCGATGTGCATTACTCCTTCAAGCAGGGAACGGTCGGTTCTTATGCAGTTGGTATATCTTCGCTCGTATTTGCCTGTTCGATCATCTCCGGTCTCTTTCTCTGGTGGCCGCGCAAATCGAAGTTCGATTCGAGCAAGTTTAAGCTCAAGACGGCCAAGCGTTGGCGTCAGACCGCTTATAATCTTCATGCGGTGGTCGGTTTTTATGCAGCTATTGCTCTGTTGTTCATAGCGCTCACGGGATCTTTCATTACGTTCTGGGAACCTATGACGAGATTCGCCCATTGGGTGACGCTGAGTCCGCCGCCGCACAAAGAGCCTGAAATCATTCCGGTGGGTGGCGAGACGTTTGTCGCGGCTGATACGTTGGTTGCTAAAGGTGTGGCGCATTTGAAAGAAAAGTATCAGGCTTCACCCATTCCAGCGTCGATCGGATTTCCTAATGAGAAGAATATAGCCGTGGAAATGTCATTCCAAGGCATCGAAGGTAAAGTGGGTGCCGATCACTGGCACGTTTTCTTTAATGCAGCTACAGGCGAGATTATCAGCGATGAGGTTCCACCGAACTTCAACCGTGGTCAGACCCTCGTTTCACTTGTAGGACCGATTCACTATGGTACCTGGGGCGCGTTCTGGGGAAATGGTGCGGAGTTGGTTACGCGATTGCTGTGGATCTTTGCTGCGCTGACACCGATCTTTTTGATCGTGACCGGGTTCTCGATCGTGAGAAAGAGCTTTTGGAAGGGTTTTCGGTTTTGGGATCGTAAAAAATCCTAACGATTTACTCTAAGTAATGTTTG
>SEDW01000224.1 GCA_004193325.1 Pseudomonadota bacterium
TCTGCATTATTCGCTAGAAACTTTTGCATATGAATGCAATTATGCGGTCCGTAACGGTTTATTATGCAGTTCTTACGCATATGGTGGGTCGATGTTAGAACAAAATCGCTTAAGCGTTATCGCCGATGTCATCCGCGCTAACAAAGTAGGCAACCAACATGAGCTGAAAGAACTTCTCACAGGGAAGGGATTTGAAACGACTCAGTCGAGCATTTCCCGCGATCTGAAGAAGCTCGGCGTCGTGAAGGTCGATGGTTTCTATAAGACCCCCAGCATTGCCCCAGGTGAGTCGAGCAAAGTCGATCGTCTGGATGCAACCACCGCTGGAGACAATCTCATCGTACTGAAGACCGGCCCGGGCAACGCAAACCGCGCAGGCTTCATCATCGATCGATCCTCGATTCCAGGTATTCTCGGCACCATTGCCGGCGACGATACTATCTTCGTGGCAGTAGCCAATCGCCAGCAGCAAGCCAAAGTTCTACGCAAAATATTCGCTTTATTTGACTAATCAATAGACGGGAGTTTCCAATGCAAGGTGTTAAGAAAATTGTTCTCGCGTATTCCGGTGGTCTCGACACATCTGTCATGAGTCATTGGATCAAGAAAGAATATAACTGCGAAGTCGTCGCTTTCACCGCCGACATCGGTCAAGGCGCTGAACTCTCGGGCCTCGAAGCCAAAGCGTTGAGCACTGGCTGCTCGGTTCGTTTCGAACTCACATATTATAGTCTTAAGCCGGATATCAAAGTCATCGCCCCTTGGCGTACATGGCCTTACAAATCGCGTACTGACCTTATCAACTACGCGAAAGAGCATAATATTCCAGTCACAGCGACTGCAGCGAAGCCATACTCTATGGACGCTAACCTCATGCACGTCTCCTACGAAGGCGGCATCCTTGAAGATCCTTGGGCAACGCCGCCTGAAGATATTTTCCTCCTTACCAAGGGTTTGGACAAAACACCAAACACACCGACTGAAATCATCCTCTCCTTCACCAACGGTGTTCCTGTTGCGTTGAACGGCGAAGGTCTTTCGCCCGTCGCGATGCTGACCAAACTCAACGAAATCGCTGGCGAGCACGGTATCGGCCGCGTCGACGTCGTTGAAAACCGCTTCGTCGGTATGAAATCCCGCGGCGTCTACGAGACACCGGGTGTAACCGTTCTTCATCAGGCACACCGTGCCCTCGAAACGATCACGCTCGATCGCGAAGTCATGCGTCTCCGTGATGGCCTTTCGGTTAAAATTGCGGAAATGATTTACAACGGCTTTTGGTTTGCGCCAGAGTTCAACGCTCTCCGCGGCATGATCGAAGGCATGATGCACACTGTTAACGGTGACGTAAAACTACGCCTCTTCAAAGGCAACGTCACAACTCTTGGCCGCCGTTCACCAAACTCTCTTTATAGCGAGCAGTTGGCGACTTTCGAAGCGGATCAGGTCTATAACCAGGCTGATGCCGAAGGCTTCATCAAGCTGAACGCTCTTCGTCTCCGCATGAGGCCAAACGGATGAAATCACTTTGGGGTGGACGATTCAGCGAGAAGCAGGATGATTTCTTCTTCACGTTCAACGCGTCCTTTCGCTTTGATGTTCGTCTCGCAGAAGTTGATGTCATCGGAAGTATGGCTTATGCCCGCGCGCTTTCCCGCTGCCGCATCTTCAATGAAGAAGAGCTGGCGCGAGTCAACGCAGGCCTCGAGCAGATTCTACAAAAGATTCGTAAGGAACCGGAGTGGCTTGAGGAAAGTCTTCAGGCCGGCTACGAGGATGTGCATTCTTTTGTGGAAATGGAATTGACCAAACTCGTCGGTGATCTGGGCAAGCGCCTTCACACCGGCCGTAGCCGTAACGATCAGGTTGCGACCGATCTTCGTCTCTATGTTCGTGAGACAATCGATCGTTTCCTTTCGACTATCGCCGATCTTCAGGATTCTCTTCTGAAACAGGCGGAGGCGAATACACACGCGATTCTGCCTGGCTATACGCATATGCAGAAGGCGCAGCCGATCCTCTTCTCACACTACATGCTCTCCTTCTACGAGATGCTGAAGCGCGATGCCTCACGTCTTAAAGATTGCCGCAAACGCGTGAACGTCATGCCGCTAGGTTCTGGAGCTTTGGCTGGTAACAGTCTCTCCGTCGATCGCGAGGCTTTGGCAAAGGATCTTGGGTTTGAAGGCATTACGGCCAACTCACTCGATGCAACTTCGGATCGCGACTTCGCGCTTGAGTTTCTCAGCGTGTCGTCCATCTCCATGATGCATTTGAGCCGTTTGGCAGAAGACCTCATTCTCTATTGTTCCGATGAATTCAAATTTGTCCGTATGGGCGATCAGGTTTCGACTGGATCCTCCCTCATGCCGCAAAAGAAGAATCCAGATGCGCTCGAACTCATTCGCGGAAAGACGGGTCGTGCGTACGGCAATCTTATGACTCTTCTAACGGTCATGAAGGGTCTTCCGAGCTGCTACAACAAAGATATGCAGGAAGATAAAGAATCTCTCTTCGATAGCATCGACAGTTGGCAGATCTGTCTCAAGGTCATGAAGCTGGTGATCGACACGCTCACCATTCATCCTGAGACCATGCTTCGTGAAGCTCATAAGGGCTACATGAACGCTACCGACCTTGCCGACTACTATGTGGCGAAGGGTGTTCCTTTCCGAGAGGCGCATCACCTGGTTGGCGAGATCGTGTTGCATGCGATTAAGGCTGGTCAGACTCTCGGTGATTTACCTTTGGTAGAATACCAACGTTTCTACCCAGGCACCGATAACGAGGTTTATCGCGCTGTTTCGCTAGAGAGTGTATTGGCCAAGAAGGCTAGTGCAGGGGGCACGGCTCCTGATCGTGTTCGGGAAGCCTTGAAGGCCGCTCGTTCTGATCTCAAGATTTAAAATCAAGGAGAAAAAGTTCAGAGCTTTTTCTCCTTTTTCAATTCCCCATTCGGATTAAGGGAATCTTATCCTTTGTTTATTCTGTCCGAGCCACCCTCTCCGCGCCGCGTCCAGCCTCACTTTCTTATGAAACCTTCCATTTAATATCAGATTTCGAAGCATAATCTTCAAGTCATTGGTATGATGGATGTATCGATATTGCATCAGTATATATATTGTGTGCAATTAAATTTTAAGTAAGTTAAATTATAGAATTATAATTAGTAGCTTAAAGATGAGACAATGAAAAAATCGCTCGACTTTCTTTACCTTGATGGCCAACCCTGCTTTAAGCTCTACCTGGCGTCGAAGACTATTATCCAGTCTTATGGACCCCTGCTTAAGCCCTTAGGACTCACTTATCCCCAGTACCTGGTTATGCTGGTCCTCTGGGAAGCTGAGCCAATGAGCGTCAAGGAATTAGGGAATCGTCTTCACCTCGACTCCGGCACACTTTCGCCTCTGCTTAAAAAGCTGCAGGACAAAAAGATCGTGGAGAAGGTTCGTTCGAAAGAAGATGAACGCAGTGTGGTCATCAGCCTTACTGCCGCAGGAAAGAAGCTCAAGGAAAAAGCCTTCAGCGTTCAATCCAGTATTCGTCAGGAGATTTGTTTGAACGATCAGCGTTTGAACGAGCTGACGAGTATGCTTGATGAGTTCACAGCGAGCTTTCAGGACAAGTAATCTTTGCGCCTAGACCGTAGCCCGAGACTAGACCCGACTGAGATGGGCGATGGTCTCGACGTGATAGGTGTGAGGAAAGAAATCGATGCCAAAGATTTCTTTAAGAACGTAACCCTGATCGAGCATACCCTTTAGATCCCGCGCAAATGTATTGGGATCACAACTTACCGACAAAATATGTTTGGGCCTTAATTTAAGGACCTCTTCAAGCGAATCATCCATGCCCTGACGGGGCGGGTCGGTGATGATGCAATCCAATTCCTTTGGTAGGTCTTCAAAGATCTGGAAGAGTTCACTGACGGGGCCAAGGCGATAGGTGCCGCCGCTCAAATCATTCTCCTTGAGATTGATTTGGGCGGTGTCGATAGCTTTGCCAGCGAGTTCAAGACCCCAGACCCTTCGTTTGCCATTGAGCAGCTGCAAAGAGAGATTGCCACTTCCACAGAAGAGATCGAGCACGCTGCTGGCGCCTATGCTTTCGATCTTGTCCTTGATCCATTTCCTTAAGAATCGATTGCCCTTGACGTTGACTTGCTGGAACTGTCCAGTCTGAGTCGCGTAGCTTAGACCTTCCGCCTCTTCAAATAAGAGCGTGTCTTTCGCTTCAATCTCGTCGTCCGGAAAATGCTTTCGAAGCTGACTCAGAGCTTCCTTCGGAAATTCCGGCGTGAAATGCAGCAGACGTTTGCCTTGTGCGAGAGCCTGCACCTCAACATCGCCCTGCCATTGAAAGGGCTTCGTAAAGCTGAAGGTTTTGAGTTCGGATAAAAAAGCATTCACGGCGACATCAGCGATCGGACAGTGATCGATAAAAACCGGAACGTGAGAGGAACGTGCGAAGAAACCGAATTCCAGTCTCTGCTTTGAGTTCACGCGGGCTTTGAGTTTGATGCGGTTTCGATAGTTTTTGAGATCGTCCGATCCCAATACTTCTATGTCGTGATCGAGTTCGAGACGGGCATTTTTGAAGAGTGCGGACTTGATGAAATTGCTCTTCCACTCAAGTTGTTTTGCGTAGGGGACGTGCTGCCAGTTGCAGCCGCCGCAGCTACCAAAGACTTTGCAAAACGCCGGAACCGCATCCACGGCCGGCTCGAGATAGCGAAGAACGCGTGCGCGGGCGAAACGTTTTTTATCCTGCAGTAATTCGACTTCGACCCGTTCACCAGCCACTGCGTGTTCGATGAATATGACCTTACCATCCTCACGCGCGATTCCATCCCCACCGAAGGCGACATCAGATACGTTTATTTCGAGGACTTTTTTTGGTCGCGCGGGGCTTTGATTTCTCAACTTGTTCACTCTTCACCGGTACGAATTCGATAGTCACCTGCAGCTTGCGATCTTTGAGCAACTGGGCCAGAGGTTCTTTAAGAACCGCAGCGGTTGCCTGCCCGATCTCACGGCAGATGCTTTGTACCAGCTCGTCTTTGCCTTTACCAGCAAGACCTGCGAGCGTGGAAAGGACTTCCTTTGCGCCACCGGAAAGGCTTTCGTCCTTGCCTTCCTCTTTAGCGAGGAGAGCTGCGAGATGCTTAAGAACACGATTTTGATAGCCGGAGTCCGACATTGTTTATCCTCCGTTGTTCTACCCAACTCTAACGGGGGACGTTAGTGATGGCAATCTGGGAGTAAAAATGTCTTTATGGCGCAGGAAGAAAAAAAGGCCGTGAATACTGGCCTTAGATTGCGATTTCGAGGTCGTCGAGGGATTTGCTTAGATCTGCGCTTTCGGGAAAAGTTCCGGAAGCGATGATGTCGGATGCGAAGCGAAGACGGGTGGCGACGGGATGCTCATCGATGAAGCGCAGCACTTCTCCGGGCTCATTGATCCCCGTTTCCCCAAAGCTCTGGCGGCGCAATACACCCGTTTTAATTCCGTGAACGGCAGACCATTCCACCACCTGATCATCAGCGACGAGCTGCCAGGCGGCAAGGCCTTCGGCGTCGTTGATCCAGATATGAAGGTCGACGTCTTCGCCGTGATACCAGGTCATGCCTTCATGATCTTCCATGAACGAGGCTTCGACCTGCGAGAGGGAATGGGCTAGCTGCACAGGGCGCACAAGATTTTTAAAGAAAATAATCGTCGGTGTCGGCGGCTCGTAGAGTTCGAATCCAACGAGTCGTTCTCTCTTCCAGGCGACTTTAAGATCGAGCTCCTGGACTTTGCCGTGATAACGCATGCGTGCGGAATAAATATCGTCGAGAGCGAAACGATCGTAGGCCCGCTCAGAGACTTCGCTCGCAAAGCCTTTTACAGAAATATCACGAATCACCAGAATATCCTGATCATTCATGACAGTAAGGTGCTTTTGATCGACGGCAAATCGCTCGTAGATACGGCGATTCTTAAGCTTTGAAGGTCGTTCGGTCGGCTCGGTCTTGGTCTCGCCAGAATGGAGCTTTTTTTGTAGGAATATGCGAAACAACGCTTTATCTCCGTTAAGAGAGGAACCATCTCCTCATTATCGCACATCCCAGTGGGAACTCTCTATCCCAGCTCGCTTATCTTTCACTATCAATCGCCCGATATAGACCTTAAGAGGTCTCGATGCGGCTTGGTCGACTTGGAAAATCTTTTGCTTTCGCTCTGCTTTTGGCGGAGATTTCCCCTCTATTTGCCAAAAATTCAAGTGAGGTCGGGCTCGAGACGGCCTTTATGGTCGATCGGGACCTGGCGGAGAATGGTGTCTCAAGCCTTCAGGCTCCTGCTGATACGGGGAGTTCGGCTTTTGTCGAAGACCTTTTTTCGCGCTCGATCCACTTCGGACAATCTCTGAGTCTGAGCCTTCTGAACAAAAATTTTGCGGTCACCGTTTTCGATCGTCTTGAAGTCGACATCGAAGGAAATCGCTACGACAACGGCGGTCTTCCTCAAATCAATTTTGCGGGAGAAGCTTATGCCGGCGCGATGGCCACAGCTGCGATCCAGCCGACCCGTTGGTTCTCAATCGGAGTGACGGGTAAATATCTCTACATGGGCGAACCCAATAT
>SEDW01001225.1 GCA_004193325.1 Pseudomonadota bacterium
AGTTTTCGCTCTCATGATTCCCACGGGCTGGAATCACAGCGGTCATGCGTCCATCAGCACCGATTGTTGCCTGCCAGTCTTCGAACCATTCCTTCCATTGCTCTGCGCTGCCAGAGCTTGTCATGTCACCGCCGAAGAAGACGAGGTGTGGTCGTAGCTTGCTGACGAGTAGGTTCGCGTTCTTGCGAGGGGTGCGGTTGTCTCGCGAGTCTCCGCCAGTGATGATGGAGAGTGGAACCTCAGCATTATCGGGAACAGTCTTAAAGCTGAAGGTTGGTGAGACGCCTGACCCATCTTGAATCACGAAGTAGTAGAGCGTATCGGGTTTGAGCTTGCGTAATTTGGCAAACGCGTTGTTCATCTCGAGGTAAGGGCGGTTTACATCGATAGATTTTGAGAAGGCGTAAGCCTGCACATCGCGACCGTGATCGTCGACATCGTAGTAGACTTTGCTATCAGTCATGGAGTTGGTGGAGGCGTTGAAGCCCACGCTGACCGTGGTTGAAGGATCGTCCTGAATAGTCAGACGGTACATCGAGGATTTGGCTCTGGGAAGATCGGTCCTTAGGGTGTAGCCGATGTTGTTATCCATGCAGGCCGAAGATCTTTTTGTGTTCTTGGCCTTGATGAAAAATTTCTTGGGTCCATCTTCGCTACCGTCGTCCTTAAAATGGAGGTCTTTAAAGATGATGGTTCCATCTGCTGTGATAGTGGAGTCGGCGAGCTTTATTTTGCATTCGGAATCCTGAAAGAGTTCCGCCGAGCCACTCGCGTAGTCGTCGATATTCGTGCCGTAGATGGTCGGCGAGGTGTCGCTGCTGGTGCTGCTTATCATGGGAGAGCGGAGAGTCCAGCCATCAGGCAAGACTTCTGGAGGGACGAACGCTTCCTCTACGTCTTCGTTTGGGGTGGAGGACGCGGTTAAGGATTGATCTTGGGTATCACCATTCACGCTGTCGGGAGATGGAGGTTTGCTCGACTCGATTTGATCGCTCGGTGCGCTACAAGCTGATTGCAGACAGCAGCTGAGGCCGATGCTGAGAATGAGGAGGTATTTGTGAATACTCATCATGCAATTTCCTTTGCTTTGGCTCTTCGTTTTGGAGCTTTTGGGGGAAGCATAGCAAATTTTTTTGATTTTTGGTCTTTTGAGGTATGACAGAAGGGATGT
>SEDW01001226.1 GCA_004193325.1 Pseudomonadota bacterium
GCTTCGCCAGAGAGTTGATGCGAAGGATTATACCAATCAAATTTGCCCTTGATGATGATGCCTGTGGAATTGCAACTGCAGTTGTACCAGAGGTGTCCCTGGTCACAAATGCGCCAACGGGAAGTGTTGCTCAGGAACTCGTCCGGAGTCATGAACTTCCTTAGGCAGGAGTTACAGATTTTTAAAGGCTCAGCCACGTAATAAATGCTCCCCTATTCACCCTTGTTCATCGGTCGAATGAGGGAGGGGGTGAAGGTGGGCCCGGAATTCACCTCTAAGAACACGATAAATCCATGATTTGACTAGAGTAAAAATTACATGCGACCCAATTCGTACATAATTTCGATAGGGGCTTTTCAGGGGGCTTCACCCTTTCGTTGCCCGAACTCCCAGCCCGTTGTATACGAGTAGTTTTAGAGCCTCTTTCATGGAATTCTGATGGCCATTTTCCTAGATAAACTCCCTCTTCGTGCTGCAACGCCCGATGCCTGGATTCCAGTGGTATTGGCGGATTTTCCGGCCTTTCTGCAGGATCATGCATCCTGTGAGAAGAAAGCTGCGGCAAACGCCATGGCCTTTGTCGGGCGTTGGTCTGACCGGGAAGTTCTCGTCGAACCTATGATCTGTCTCGCAAAAGAGGAATTTCAGCATTTCCATGAGGTCTACAGGGTCCTTCACAAGCGTGGAATTCCACTCGGGACAACCGAAAAGGACCCTTACGTAGTGGGTCTGCTTAAACAGGCAAGACATGGCGATGAAGAGCATTTTCTCGATCGCCTCATTATCGCAGCGCTCATCGAAGCCCGCAGCTGCGAGAGATTTTGCTTGCTTGCTGAGGGCTTGCATGACGAAGATATGAAGAGTTTTTATGCTCGCCTTGCCCGCGAGGAAGCTGGACATCACAAAATCTTCCTTCGCATTGCGCGCCATTATTTTGAAGAGAAGGAAGTTGAGACAAGGCTGGATCAGTTTTTGGATATCGAAGCCAAGGTCATGCTGTCCACTCCACTTCGTGCTGCAGTTCACTGAAAGGAATCTCTGATGAGTTTGAGAAGTCTGTTTAACGAGCACGCAAATATTCTTCAGGGTAAGACCGAAGACATTCTCGGCGAACTCAAGCTCGACGCCCTCGTCATCGGTGCCGGTGAGCCGCAAATTTATTTTGAAGA
>SEDW01000225.1 GCA_004193325.1 Pseudomonadota bacterium
GCAACATCGGAAGGTGTCACTCGAATGATAATGCCTTTGACTTCCATCGATCCACGCTTGTCAGGAAAGACGAGCTTGCCGGAAATGTTATCGTTTTCTAAAAAGGTCATGCCCTTTTTTGGAGAGAATTTGATGCCGGCCTCGGAAAGGTCGAGGACGATGAACTTCACTTTATTACATTCAAAATGGGGAGCTTCGGCAGGACGATAAGAAATACGAAAGTATTCTCTGGCGTTTTTCTCATCATTATCTTTCTTATCATTACTCATAGCCGGCTCCTTTCTCTAATCAACGTTTTAATTTAACACTTTTCTTCATCGGCTTCGCCGGAGGATAAGGCAATTTTATAACCATTGTATCGACCTGATCCATACGCAAAACCGATTGGAAGGCCAAATAATAATAGCCCTTGGCCGACATCTGCGCCCTAAAGATGCCCGATTCCGACGTTGCAGGAAAGTCAAAATCATCGATCAGCGAGGGCGTATTCGATCCACCTTGCCAATGAAGGTAGACCATCTTGCCCTTGGGCTCGACCGAGCGAGAGGCGAAAAGAATTTTCGGTGCCGTCGGTGCTGCGATCAAACCGATTTTCGATTTATTTAAATGAAAGCGACCTAAAAAGATTTTTTTGCCTTCAAACATCTTCCGGCAAATCGGCATCTGCGACTGTGGAATTTCAATCGTCAGTTTCGAAACGACTTTGACGTTCAGGTCCATGTTCGATTCGAGTTTGACGGGAACCTTGGCAGGCAAACCTTCTGTCAGCTTGATCCAGGATCCTGCGAGGAGATAACGATCGACCTGAATCGCGCCGGTCATCAACACAAAGCGGCATTCGCCCATCTGAAAGGAAAGCCTCGATTCAACGCCTTGTTTGGCCATCGCCGGGATTGCATCAAAGGGATCGACAGTCTTGCCCACACGGAGAGGCAGTGGCAGTGAGGATTCAAAAGACACTGACGATTCACTGCGTTTCAAATCATCAAAGTAGGCTTTGTCATCCACCTTGGAACCGGTCGGTTCATCAGAGAGTCCGAAGTCGGCAATTTCCTCGAATCCGCCTTTAGGCTTACGCGACGCGCAAGACCAAAGCGAGATAGCGATTAATGCTATGAGTAGCAGCCGGATCATCCAAACTCCAGATAGAGAGATACGGGAGTCGTTTCGGACAAATATCCAAAGAATTTAGCGGGATACAGATTGCGAAAATTTGGGGGAAAGTGATAAAATGCAAGGATAGGGAGCTGATACTGCACGCTTAGAACGATGCTCAAAAACTAATCAGAGCCTTTGCCATTTTCGCAAAAACTCTGAGCTTTCCAAACGAAATCAGCGAAGAGGCCCCGAGACCAACTTATGTTGGCGAGTGTACTCACCGACGAGTATTCCAGTGGCTGCTGCTACGTTAAGGCTTTCGACCTGACCCGTAGTCGGGATCGCAATGCGCTGGTCGAGCTTACGATCGACTTCCTTGGACATACCATGAACCTCGTGCCCAAGCACGATCACCACACGATCAGGAAGGCTTGTTTTATAGAGCGAAGTCGCCTCGTGACTCGAAGTGCCAAAGATTTTATAACCAAGATTTTTTGCCCAGTCGATAAACTGCGAACCCGATTCGGCAGCAAAAACCTCGACAAATTCCGCTCCACCTTCACTCATACGAGCGGCCGCAGCCGACATCGGTGCCATCGTTTTGGGACCAACAACGTAGGGCCAGCCAAAGCTTGCCATCACACGCATGATCGTTCCGATGTTGTGAGGATTCTGAACGCCGTCGAGATAAAGAAGAGGTACTGGTCCGGAGTGCTTGCTGAGCAGTTGCTCCAAATCTCGAAGTGATGCGTAGGGAGCCTGACGAGCGAGGATTGCTACGCCTTCATGATGCACAGAACCTGTGATCTTCTCGAGCTCCTTGGCAGTAACGATATGATAGGCCTTACGGTTTCCGGCGCACCACTGCAGAAGAGGTTTGAAAGAGGGCATGACCTCTTCCGTGCAATATACGCGAATGATATCCGAACGCCGACGATCTCCGAGCTTCTCGCAGATGTGCAGACCGTAAAAGAGTAGCTCGGGAACTTGAGCTGTTTTGACCTGATTACGGGGGATTATCTTTTTACTCACGTTGCAACTCACTAGCAGTGGGAAGCAGACTTTTACTCGCTAAGGCGAGGAATTGCAAAGCGGAAAACGTCAGTGAGACGGTCTCTTGCCACAGGCAAGGTTCGCCGGCAGAGCTTCATGAATCTTTTTGGGAACGGGAAGACCAAGGTTCGCCATGATCGTCACAAATTCCGCCTGACTCATCCCATCCTTCAGCCGCGGATTGAGGGCCTTCTCCATCCCGATCGAACTGCTTGTCTGCCCCTTGTAATCATGCCCCGGATAAACCAGGGTTTCGGGCGGCAGGGTAAAGAGCTTTTCGCGAACGGAATGATAGAGCTGCTCCGCACTGCCGTTTTGAAAATCGGTACGACCACAGCCGCGAATGAGAAGCGTGTCGCCGGTGAAAAGAAGATTCTCAATGGAAAAAGACGTGGAGCACTGTGTATGTCCCGGTGTTTCAATCACGCAGAGGGCGAAGGGACCAAACTTGATGAGATCACCATCTTTGAGAGGAACATCCACGCAAGGCAGGGACGCGTGTTTTGATACGCAGGTTTTCGATCCAAGTCTTTTTCGCAGCTCATCGGCCGCTGTGATGTGATCGGCATGCACGTGGGTATCGCAAACAAACTTAAGCGTGAGACCATAGTCCTGAATCAATTTGATATCAGTTGATGAAAAAGCACGCTTACTCCTAAAATCCAAGGCTTTTCGTTGCTCAAAAGGAAACGAGAGTCTATGCTAGACCTCAAAATAATTCCAGGGAAGAGGCCAGATTCCATGCAAAAATATCAAGGTGGCTGCCACTGCCAAGCTGTTCGTTACGAAGTCGAAATCGATGTGACTCAATCGATCACCTGCAATTGCTCAATCTGCATTAAACGGGGATCCATCTTAAGCTTCGTCGCTGAGAGCCAGTTCAAACTGCTCAAAGGCGCCGAGAATCTGACCGACTATCAATTCAATCGCAACAACATCCATAACACCTTCTGCAAAACCTGCGGCATCACGTCCTTTGCATCAGGTACTGGACCTGATGGCATCAAGATGATCGCAGTGAATGTTCGCTGCCTCGACGAGATTGATCTGCATTCCTTCAGTCCCGTCGAAGTCGATGGCAAACTCTTCTAAAGGAAGTGATCACCACTTCCAGTCTTTATAGGTCTCACGCAGTTCGGTCTTTTTAAATTTACCGGCCGACGTGCGCGGGATCGTATCGAGAAAGACAAAGGCATCCGGCAGCCAGAGCTTCGCAAAGAGCGGCGCGATGAATGCTTTCAGTTCTTCTGGAGTCACCGTCGCTCCAGGCTTGAGTACGATCGCTGCTAGAGGCCTCTCACTCCACTTCTCATGCGCGACCCCGATAACAGCCGCTTCGCGAACAGCGGGGTGACCCATCAGTGCGTTCTCAACTTGCTGGCTCGCAATCCATTCCCCACCTGATTTAATCAGGTCCGCGATTCGATCCGTAATTTGGATATATCCCATCGCATCGCGAGTGGCGACGTCACCTGTTTTAAAATATCCGTCTTTGGTCCAGCGATCCGATGCATCTTTCGAGGCATACTTTTGTGTGACCCATGGCGAACGAATTTCGATCTCACCGCTTGATTTGCCATCGCTTGGCACTTCGCCCTGATCATTGCAGACGCGGACCTGAACGAGCGGTACAGGAAGACCTTGTTTGGCCCTAAGTTGATACTGAACGTCTTCGCTCTTACCCATCGCCTCGAGATTTAGTTTCGCCACGAGTCCGATTGGCGAAGTCTCTGTCATACCCCAGGCATGAATCAGCGTGAGACCCTGACGATCGAAGTCGCGGATGAGCTGCTCCGGAGCCGCTGAACCACCGACGACCATACGGGCCTTCAGCTTTCTGGGCTTGGCATCAAGGGCCTCGCGTATACCCATCCAGATCGTTGGCACTCCAGCGGCAACTGTGACTTTTTCCTCTTCCATGAGATCAAGAAGACTGGTCGGATCGAGATAGGGCCCGGGCAACACCTGCTTCGCTCCGACGAGAAGTGCCGTATAGGGTAGACCCCAGGCATTCACGTGAAACATGGGTACGACTGCCATAAGACTGTCTTTGAAGGACAGCTCTAGAGAATCGGGCAAGGCCGAGACAAGAGAATGAAGAATCGTCGATCGATGGGAATAGACCACTCCTTTGGGTCGACCCGTCGTTCCACTCGTGTAGCAGCAGCCAAGCGCATCAGTTTCCTGAAGGACCGGGAGTTTAATGTCTTTGGGCGCAGCATTCAAAAGAGCTTCATAGTCCACATAGCCTTCAGCCAAAGGCTTACTGGCTCCAACGACCACTATTTTTTCAAAAGAATATTTGCCCTTAAAGGCGTCAAAGAGCGGAAGTAAAACTTCATCGACAAGAATCCAGCGATCCTTGGCGTCCTCTGCGATATAAGCGATTTCATCAGGATGAAGGCGCAGGTTCAACGTATGAATCACCGCACCTGCCATGGGGATGCCGAGATAGGCCTCGAGATGCACCGAATGATTCCACATCAAGGTTGCGATGCGGTCACCCTTTTTGATTCCAGCGTGAAGAAGGGCCCGAGAAAGCTTCAGGGCCCTCTCTGCAACTTCTCCATAGTTACTCCGATGAAGACTCCGATCAGGTTTTCTGGAAACGACTTCTACTGAGGAACTTACCGTCTGCGCTCGCTGGATGAGAATGTCGAGTGTCAGCGGCATGTCCATCATTGTCGATTCAAACATCTTAGCTCCCCTTAAGAAAAATGACTTCCAGTCCTGAAATCCCGTGGGCTATGATAGCGGCGAAAAGCCCGCGGAAGCACACAAGGCACGAAGGACTACGCATTTGAAAAACCAATCATTCTTCACTCGCTTCGGATTTGCTGCAAACGGTATAAAAACCGCCGTAAAAAATGAAGCCAGCTTCCGAACTCAGCTCATTATAGCGATATTGGTATTGCTTGTACTGGGAATTTTAGGGGCAAAACCTCTCTGGTGGGCATTGGTAATGCTCTGTATAGCTGCTGTTCTTACGGCCGAAATGTTCAACACTGCACTCGAACAACTGATTGATCATCTGCATCCCGAGCGGCATACTGCAATTGGGATCGTTAAAGATTGTGCGGCCGGCGCTGTTCTCATCAGTTCTTTAAGTTCCGTCGTGATCTTTGCATTCTTTCTCGTGGACCGATTTCTTTAATTCCAAAGAGGAGAACAGCTATGCGATCGATCACTCTCATTCCCGCGACCGAAAGCGACCTGGACCGCATCGATCTCAATCGTGGCGGTCTTGAGGATCTCGTCAAATCTGGCCTCTACGACTTGGCGGCCGCTACTGCTAAAGCAAAGAAAGAAAACGCGCGGATTCTGAAACTTCCTACATCGAGCCTCATGCTCTGTTTTGAGGAGGAAGAGGAAGTGGGACATGTGCTGCTCGACATCTCCGAGACAGAGCTTTCCATCGTCAATCTCGAAGTTTACGATGAACTTCGTGGGAAAGACTACGGTCCATCTATACTCCTGGCGGTCGAACAGCTGGCTGTGGAGAAGGACCTCAACCGAATCGCGATCAGCATCGCACCTTCGAACAAAAAGGCCTTAAACCTCTGTAAAAGCAGTGGGTTTTCGGAACTTTTCGTGCATTTGGAAAAACGACTCTAGGCTTTTCTGCAAACAGCCGATTAGGGGACTGCTTGACGCAGATAAAACTGCAAATCACTTGTGCCAAAGCGCAGGTGAATTTAAACTCCAAGTAACGCCCCCCATTCCAATCGACTGAGCTTGAAGGAGCCATCATGTCCAAACCAAAGGATACCCGTCGCGAGACCGAATCGGCCAAGCTCGATATCGATCGTCGTAAAAATACTACGCGTCGCGACGAAGACCAACGCCTCTGGCTCGACAGTGTTTATAAAGATATTTACGTTCGTAACTATGTGAACAGCATCCATCCCATCTTTGAAGTGAAGGTTCACGCCTTCTCCAATATCGAAAAAGAACTCTCGCAGGCGGAGTGGGCTGCCAATAGTCTCGCTCTTACGGATGTACGTGAGATGAAGAAGATGCGTAACGTTCGTGAGTTCGCCCAGGAAATGATCACGATGGGCCACGTCATCGACTCTAAGGGCATGCCCCTCAAGACGACGAACAACATCGATTTTGAAGATGCATTTTTGAGAACTGGTACCTGAGATTGGAACGCAATTCATTAAAAAGCCTGGGTTTCTGCAAAGCGCAGACCCAGGCTTTTTCGTTTCTTCAGCAATAAGACCTTACTTTTTGTAAGGCATTTTACCGAGATAATCTTTCTTACCGACTTCAACACCATTGTGTCTCAGGATCGAATAAGCGGTTGTGATATGGAAGTAGAAGTTCGGCAACATGTGGTGAAGAGCATACTCGGTGCCGAAGAGGTACTGACCTTCCCAACGAGGTTGCGAGATATGACGCTCAGCTGAGCCTTCGAAATCTTTCGCTGTAAACTTCTCGAGATACGAGATGACGCTTTCGATGCGGGTCTTGATCTCAGCCAAAGTCTTTTCGCTGTCGTCATGAGTCGGTGCATCTTTGAGAGTCAAACGGGAAACGCCAAGCTTGGCCGTATCGCAAGCGATTTGAACCTGACGAATGAATGCAAATTGATCTGGAGCCAGACGCGAATCCATGAGGACCTGAACGTCGATCTTTTTAGTCTCAGCAAAGCTTACAGCCTTGTCGAGGAAAGTTGAGAGTTGCTGAAGGCCTTTGATGAACTGGGGTACGGTAATATCGTAAAGCATAAGAATCTCCTATAAGTAGAGGCAGATAAACAGAGCATCAGCCGAATGACAAGGCGAAACGTTTTGATCGTTCAGAACACCTTTGTTTTCAAGGGAAAGATCAGGCTTTCGCTGCTGGTGCGTTTACTCCGGCATAGTTCCAAAAGCCGCGGATAAACAGACCAACGGCCAGAACGCCGAAGACCGAGATAAAGGCACCAAAGCTCAGTGCATAGGAGATGCCGAATTTATCCGCCATCCAGCCTACGCGCGCGCCACCAATCAGCGGGCCACTCATATAACTGATCATTTCGATTCCCGCCATACGGCCCCGCATTGTGTTGGGAATCGCTTCATTCCAGATGATCCCCCGATATAGCCCGCTCAACATATCGAAGGCTCCCGCGATCACGAGGCAGAGGAGCGCTTGCCAGAGCGTCGTTGCAAAGGCGAGGGCAAGGATCGCGAGACTCCAGGCCGAGGCCGCCCAGACCACACCACGGCCCTTGTGTTTGACGCCTTTGGTCCAGCCGCTGATTCCGGTCATAAGAAGACTTCCCACTGACATCGCCGCAAACATGTTGCCAGCTGCATCAGCTCCGCCCCACTGCTGGGAAAGTGCTGGGAAAATAGCGACTGGAAAAGCAAAAGCCATGGCGATGATGTCGACGAGATAGGTGCCGATCAGTACCGGTTTTTTGCTCGCGTAGACCACGCCTTCCCACATATGACTCAAGGTCTTGGCAGCTTCCTTGGAGCTGACCCTCAGATCACTCTTCATCATGGCGATGCAGCCTGTGGCGATGCCGAAGCTCACGGTATCGACAATATAAACGGCGCCTGGTCCAAAGCTCGCGATGAGAAGACCACCGATCGCTGGCCCAAGAATCGCTCCCGTAGACGATCTGAGAGAGCCCAGCGCACCGATGGAGGCGTAGTCCTTCTCAGGCACGAGCTTTTGCGTTAGGGCATCCATCGCAGGCCGATGAAAGGCGCTCACGGCTTGCATCAGAAACGAAACGATGATGATCAATGCAAACGAGGGTGCTGGAATAAAGGCATTGATCGTAAGGGCAATCGCCCCGACTGCCATTAGGAGTTCTGAAACGATGAGAAGACGCTTTCGATCAAAGCGATCCGCTACCGAGCCGCCCAGGAGACCAAAGACGAGCAACGGAATCAGCTGCAACGCGCTGACCATTCCCACCATTTTTGAGGATTGGGTGATGGAATAGACCTGCACTGGAATGGCCACATAGGTCATCATACTGCCAAGAAACGAGACAACTTGGCTGATAAAAAGCAGACGATAATCTCGGTTGGCTTTGAGAGGAGACAGATCAATCCACATATATCCCACTGTTCTGGCTGTTTATCG
>SEDW01000226.1 GCA_004193325.1 Pseudomonadota bacterium
ACGCCAAAATCTTTCATATTGGATTTGACGAATTCCACAGCCGAACCCACAGTCTTGGAGTTGCCGGCAAGCTTATACGTCTGATCGCTGATCTCTTTGAACCGCAGACGGCGATGTCGAATTCCCATAACTTTTTTCAGGAGTCCGAGGATCGCGATAGGATTGATCGGTTTGTAGACCACCTCGAGATCGTCCAGTTCCTGAACGAGTCGCTCTTCGCCGGCATCACCCTTGTTGCGGTTGCCTGCGATCAGGATAAAGCCGGTGTTGGCCTTGTCAGGATTCTCGTGCTGACGCCATTTCTGAATGAGGACGAGACCTGGCAGTTCTTCAAAAGCGATATCGATGAAGACGACGGGATAGATCGCCTGATTGAACATGTAGAGTGCGGAGCCAAGATCCGCTGCTGAATCGACTTTGATCCCCTGCTTTTCCAGAGGGCCTTTCAGAGCCTGGGCCACGGACTTATCGGCGTCGACGATGAGGATTTTTTGCGGAAATGATACGTCGGTCACTGTCCTACTCCACTTAAATCAAAGCTGAGAGCTGTCACTCGCGGAAGATATCTGGGCGAGGCGGCGGCAGACTTTAGCCTCTGGCTTTTCATTAAAAAAACCTAAAATATTAGGGTCGCTCGTCGTAGTTTCATTAGGTAGAGTGTACCACATGTATACAGTAACGGTTGTCTCATATATGCAACTCAGGATCTGAGAAAGATTATGCAGCAATCCGGCGGACAAAGAAGAAGGAGAGGCTCGTGAAGATCGGACTTAGTACAGGTGGAGGCGACTGCCCCGGTCTCAACAGTGTGATTCGCGCAATTGTCCGCTATGCATCGGCTACGCTTGGCCACGAAGTAATCGGCATCGAAGATAGCTTCAACGGCTTACTCGAACGCCCTTACAAGACTCGCCCCTTATCCCTACAACAGGTTTCAGGAATCCTTAATCGTGGTGGAACGATCTTAGGCACGAGCAACTCAGGCAATCCCTTCAAGCTGAAACCCGGTCAGGACCCAAGGACCTGCGACAAGAGCCAGAGGGTCGTCGAAGCCTACAAAGAGCTGGGCCTCGATTGCATTATCGTGATCGGTGGGGACGGTAGCCAGAGGATCGCGAATCAATTCATTCAGCTTGGCCTCAATATTATCGGCATTCCCAAAACGATCGACAACGATCTCCTGCAGGCTGACTTCACTACCGGATTTGAGACGGCGGTCGAGGTTGCGAGCGAAGCCATTATCAGGCTTCAATCCACCGCGGAGTCTCATGACCGAATCATGGTCCTGGAAGTCATGGGTCGACACGCCGGACATATAGCAATGCACAGCGGTATCGCTGGCGGAGCCCATGTCATTCTCGTTCCCGAAATCCCCTTTAGCTATGATGCCATTGTGAAGAAGATTGAGGAACGTCGAGGCATTGGTCACAACTATAGCGTTGTGGTCGTTGCGGAAGCCGCTCACGAGATCGGAAAAGAGAAGATCTATCAGGTTCGCCCGACGGGTAAGAAGAGTCTGGGCGGCATTGGACAGGCTGTAGCGGACCGACTCTGTGAACTCACGGGAAGTGAATCCCGCATCACGGTGTTGGGTCATATTCAAAGGGGCGGCGAACCCTGTCCCCGGGATCGCATCCTTGGAACGCTATACGGCGTCAAAGCGGTAGACATGGCTGTGCGTGGTGAGTTTGCGAAAGTCGTGGTTATGCGTGATCACAAACTGGAAGCAGTAAGCTACGCAAGCATCACAGGCGGATACCGGGAAATAGATCAAAATGACATGTATTTGAATGCGGCGGAGGCGATTGGAGTCTGTGTCGGGAGATGAAGAGAGTCAGCGAGAAGAATAGGAAAGAGCAGGAGCGCCTGGAGTTAAACCCAGGCCAACCTGAAAAAACACTTCATCCGTTATCCACGAATGATGCCACCACGTTTGCCATGCGGGCTTTTCTTACGCTTACGCACAACACGGGCTTTTTTAGCAGCGCGATATTTAGCGGTCTTACGTCTGTTACGGGGCGGCCGATTCTTACGAACGTTAGCCATAGTGAACCTCTTTAGAAAAACAACTGGAAAATGTTCCCAGTTAGAACCTTAATGCCACGACTGTCACTGCTTTGAAAGCAGCTAGCAAAGAGACGTCGAAGCTACGAGCGGAGGCCTTTAAAGTCAAGAGCTTTTTGACAAACGAAGAAAAGCTGTTACACTCAATGTCATTCGAATTATGGTGTACAAAAGTCCTCTGAGCTAAAGAGCCCTTTTCAATATGGGTGTACTTTTCTGGAGTAGTAAATGGAATTGTTGGCTTACACAAACACTCTAGAAAGCATGGCGCACTCCGTCCCTAAGGTCGGTCAAGAACGCTTCTTCATGCTTCCTCTTAATAAACATCTCGAAGCGCAAACTGTCGAAGTCATTCGCAATACCCTCATGCAGCTGCCAGAGAGCGGAGCCGAGCTCGGTGCAACGAGGCGCAAACTTGATAACTTCTATTCTTCTTATGTACGGGATGGATCGATCTATCTTGTACTGATTGACAGTGTCACAGAGCGGGTTGTAGGGGGCGTGGGCCTCGTTCCATTCGCTGGACTTGATCCAGCAGAAGGCATTGGGGAGATTCGGGAACTGGCAGTCGATACGTCTTATCGACGTCAAGGTCTTGGCCTCAAGCTCCTACAGGCGGCTTTCGACACAGCTTTGACTCTCAAATATAAAAGACTCTACCTGGAAGCGACCGAGCAGATGGGACATGCTCAGGCTCTATTTCTGAGATTTGGCTTTCAACCTGTTCATCTTCAACAGCGAGAGACCAACCAGAGAAATGCCCCTCTCATACGTCAAGCAGGACAGCCCGCTTTCTACGTATGGGAGGCTACAGATCTACTTAAAGCCGAAAACGCGCCCCAGCGTAAATAGCGGGGAGGTTCACCTGAACATCGCCATCGTTACCCTGGATATCATCGAAGTTGAAACTCATGATTCGGTAGCTCGCACCGACAGTAAAGTCGAGCGCTTCGCTGGCTGGAAACACAACATCATAAGCAATCATGCCCACAGTCCCTGATGCCGAACCAGCATCCAGGGTTACACCATTGGCTTTGCCTTCGAGCTCAGCCTGAGCAACACCGAAGCCGACGCGGAAGAGACCGAAAGCATGGTCACCGAGGCTGTAGCCGTAGCCAGCCTTAAGCATCGTAACGAGCTTCAAATCCAGATCAAAGTCGACGCCAGCACCATATTGCTTATCGCGATATTCCGCCTTACCCGTAGCCACTTCCAAACCGAGTTCAATCCGGTTCCATGTATCTCTCTTCATTACATAACCAACATCAACACCAACCAGGTACGCCGTACCGGGCGAGGTATCCCCAACTTTGACAGCTTGACCGAGAGTCAACTGCCCGCCGACATATCCACCACTTACATTCTTATCAACTGGGTCAGTGCTCTGAGCTTGAGCTACCATCGGAGAAAGAAATAGAAACGAAGCCAAAACGACACGAAATCTCATAGCTACTCCTTGAACGCTAGGAAACTTTATTCTATAGAAGGTATCGGCGGACGGAAAGAATTCTCCGCTAATCACGAACTCAGATATTAGACTGATTTTGCCTTGCCAAGGTCCAGGAGATGGAATACTGTCCTCCGACCTATGTGGCATTTGGCTATGAGTCGAGAGGAAAACACGATGGCTTCTCCAACGAAAAAATCAAAAGTACGTCGCGCAAGAAACAAAGCTCGCGCGGGCAAAAAACGTAAAAATAAACTCCGCATCGTCGGCTCGACACGCCCAAGCTTGAAGCTAAACGTGCCGAACGCTAACGAACAAGCACAAATCGCTGCTGGCGTTTAATCAGAGTTTGACTGAGTTCAGGAGTTTCGACTGTAGATTCGTTTAGCGGATTATATAGTGAGAACTCCTTTATTCTTTTTCCCCTTCTCCTTCTTCCCTTTCCCCCTAAAGCACTCAATTCCGCTCCATCATCCCATGGACTCGCTTGCGCGTGGATCGTATAGTGACTCTTTTCTCAGGCTCCAATTTTTAAGGAGTAATCATGGTCAGCGACCTGACAGTCAAGCTTGGCTCCGATGCCCTGGCTGGCAAAAATATTGATGTGATCGTTGCCGGTTCGATCGGTGCCGTGGAAAGCGTGCGTTTTCTGCGGTCTCTACGTCGACTTGGAGCTGAGGTTCAGCCTTGGCTGACTCAGGGCGGAACATTATTTACCACTGAGACCGCTCTATCCTGGGCCGCAGCCAGACCTTGCCGCACAGGTTTTGAAGGCTCGGCTTCTCATATCTCTCTCGGCGATGCCTGTGTGGTGGCTCCAGCTTCAGCAAGTATTCTTGCTAAGATTGCTTCGGGAATCACCGACACTCCGGCATCGGCTTTAATCGCTTCTTATCTCGGCATGAAAAAGCCGGTTTACATCGTGGCGAACATGCACGACAGCATGTTTGAATCGCCTTTTGTGCAGGAAAATCTCCGCAAAATTCGCACCTATTGCCACATTTTGGGCGCGAGACAGGAAGAGGGCAAACAAAAGTTTCCCGAGCCTGCTGTGCTCGCCGATGAAATCGCGCACGCCCTTAATCATCGCAACCAGCAAATCCTTGTGACCATGGGTACTACTCGCGGCTATATCGATGATGTGCGTTATATTTCCAACTACAGTTCGGGTGCATTAGGCAGTCGCATCGCCGAGGAACTCTATCGTCAGGGCTATCAGACTTCTGTCGTGCAGGGGCCCTGTCCGATCGTTCCGCGTGCCTATTCCAAGCTTATTCCCGTTGAAACGAATGTGGAGATGGGTGCCGCTGTGAAGGATGTCGAAGCTCTGGGAATTCAGGGCGCTGTCTTTGCCGCCTCCGTTCTCGACTTTGTTCCGACCAAGCGACAGAGCGGCAAAATCCGTTCATCGGAAGATCTTCAGGTGCAATTTCAGGCCACGCCCAAGATCATTTCTTCGGTGCAGACGCCGCTCAAATTCAAAGTCGGATTCAAGCTTGAAACCTCTGCGGCTTCAACTGAACTTGCCCAACTCTATTTGAGTAAATATAATCTGAGCCACCTTGTAATGAACCAGCTTCAGAATGTTTCGGCGACGGGACACATCGCTGACATCTGGCGTCCGGAACAAGGCGCAATCAAAAACGTGGACGGCAAGGAAGCCATCGCTCGCCTGCTCGTCAATGACGCTAAGAATCTTTTGGGATAAACGAATGCTTAAGTATATTTTAGCCGCATATTTTTGGATCTTATTCATCGCGACCACCTGCGTTCTCTTCAGCTGGCTGGCGGTCGTGCACCTTTACCATAAACTATTCAAGCCTGAGCGCCTTTCGGAAGCAAGCCACGACGTGGCTGTTCTTTGGGGCAGAACTCTTTTTGCTTTGGGACCTGCTTGGACCCACAAGGTTCGTGGTCGTGAAAATCTTCCGGCAGTCGATGCGGAGCCTTACGTTATGGTCGCCAATCACTCGAGCACAGCCGATATCTGGGCCCTCTTCCTCGTCGGAGGTCAATTTCGTTGGCTCTCCAAAGACGCGATGTTTAAAGTGCCTCTCGTGGGTCAAGCGATGCGTTGGGCTGGGTATGTTTCGGTCACTCGCGGCAACAAGCAGTCTCAGTATCAGGCGATTGAAACGAGTCGCCAGTGGCTTCGCAAAGG
>SEDW01000227.1 GCA_004193325.1 Pseudomonadota bacterium
TCACACCAGGTGTCGCCACAGATGTTGTCAATCGACTTCAAAACATCCTCTTCTTCGATCGCATCAAGGAGAGGCGCGGCGTGAGCCGCAGTGTTCGCCATTGCGAACGAAAATGAGAATAGGAAAACGCTGCTTAATATAAATTTCATGTCTTAATAGTCCTATCGGGGAATTCAGAGGCCCGAGATTGCGGGCGAAAGGTGAATGTACCGAGGCGAAATTAAGATAGCAACAGTCTTTATATTCCATTTTTTATGCTGTCCGGCCAGTTATAGGATGAGAGTTCTCTCATCCACTCAATCATTCATTTGCCGGAAGTTTTGAGACGAGCTCGATTTGCTTTGGAAGCTTGTAGGACGTGAGCTCGGTTTTGCAAAAAGCCTTAAGATCGTTTTGGCTAAGTCCATGTTTTTTGAGGACTACGTAGGCCTTTACGGATTCGCCATTGACCGGATGCATACGGCCGACGACCTTGGACGAGTCCACTTCGGGATGTGAGTTCAGGACAGCTTCGACCTCCTGCGGATACACATTAAATCCCGAAACCAGGATCATCCGTTTTTTTCGCCCAGTTATTGTCCAATAGTTTTCGGCGTCAAACGAGGCTAAATCGCCCGTGCGCATCCAGCCATTTGAGTCGATATGCGTCTGGGTTTGCTCGGGATGCTTCCAATAACCTTGCATGACCTGAGGTCCTCGAACCCAAAGCTCGCCTTCGGTATCCGTCGTCGAAATAACGTTTTCCTCGTCGTCGGTCAAACGCATCTCGGTCGCCGGCATCGGTTTACCGATGGTCCCGAGTCGGTTATCGGCCTTTGGATTCCAGCTGGCAACGGGCGAGAGTTCGGTCATGCCGAAACCTTCGAGCACCGGGGCTCCGGTTAAATCTTCCCACTTTTGAGCGACGAGTGGGTCGAGCTTCATGCCTCCGGCGATGGCGAATTTCAAACTGCTAAAGTCAATCGTCTTAAAGCTCGGCAATCGCATCAGCGCAAAGAAGAGAGTGTTGACTCCGGTGATGGCCGTAAACTTCCAGCGCTTCAATTCTGCGATCATGCCCGGAATATTGCTCGCGTCGAGGATCAATATGTTATGCGATCCGGAGAGAAGGGTGACCGCGCAATGCACGGTGAAGGAAAAGATGTGATAGATCGGGAGCGGCGCGATCAGTATCTCCTTGCCTTTGACGATGTTGTCACTCAGGAAGTGATCGACCTGATACATGTTCGCCACGATATTCGCGTGGCTGAGCATGGCTCCCATGTGAACGCCGCTCGAACCTCCGGTGTACTGCAGCATCGCGAGGTCGCTCGGCTTAATCTCGGGCTTGACCCAGGCTTTGGCTGAACCTTCGCGCAGGAGTTTTCTGAAAGATAAAGTCTTATCACTCTTAAAGGGACGAATCGCTTTGCGTTTGTAGCGAAGGACGAACTGAAAAATATTCCGCTGCGCCCAGGGATGCAGATCAAAGAGTTTGCAGACGACGATGAGGGGGCAGCGGAGTGAAAGACGAACCTCATCGATCAGATGCGCGCTGATGTCCGCACAAAACCAGGCGCTCACATCGGCGTCTTTGAGCTGCTTTTGCGTCTCCTTTGCCGTGTACTGAGGATTGAGATTAACGATCACCATACCAGCCTGTAGGATGCCCCAGGCGATAACGGGGTAGAGAAGGGTATTCGGCAATTGAATTGCGACCCGATCGCCCTGCTTGAGTTCAGGGTGTTTTTGTAGGTAGGACGCTACTTTTCTTGAGAGGCGAATCATCTGCTCATAGCTGAGCGTCTGGCCTTGCTGGGAATAGGCTGGGAGTTTTGCGTAGAGTTTTCGCAGTTCTTCCAAAGTGTCGATCAGCGTCTTCGTCCTGTCCCAGTCCAGAGGTTTTTCTGATGGGTGAGACGATATATTTATCGATGGCTTCGATGGAGTCATCAGCTTGAGATCCTTATGGCTGTCAGCAGTTCGGATTTTCCTCTCGATCGACTGAGCGAGGCTTCAGAGGAAATATTCGCGCGAAATCTGCAATAATTCGCTAATTTACCACGGGTTTTTCAAAGCGACGAGGCAAATCAACTCGGGCTCTCCCTTCCCGAGTATCGTATATTTATCAGCCCCTTATTGCATGAACGCGCTTTACAAGGCAAAATAGACCCATATCTTTCGATTGTCATGGATGAGGAGTGCGGCATGAGTGCCCAAAAGCGTAAGCTTACCAATTTCCTGTTGCAGCCCCTTCTTCAGGTGCGCCTTGGTCTTTACGCAATTCTACTGTCTCTCGGCTTTGGCATTGGCGTGTTCGCGATCATCTACATCAATTTTTACAAGTTCTACGATCTCGTCCTTGAGCTGACCGATCTCCGCGAGGAAGTAACCGAGATCTTGAATTCGTACATCCACGGCGTGGTCGTCTGGATGCTGCTTGCTCTTCTTGTCTATTTTCTAATCACCGTAGCGATCTCGATCTTTTTCACTCACCGCCTCGTCGGTCCAACGTATGCCTTTCGTCGTCACATCAAGGATCTCTCCCGAGGCAACTACAAGTCTCGCGTGAATCTCCGTAAAGGCGATGCCTTTCAGGAAGTGGCCGATGATTTGAATGATCTCGCCGTCAAGCTTGAGCAGCAGCGTTCGAGCGAAAGGTAAATCCTCACGTGAGTGCCTCGGATTGGTTTCAGCTTGGCCTTGATGACAATATCGGGGCTGGCCTAGACAAAGTCTTGCGCGAAGAGGAAATGAAAATCCAATTCGTGCGCTCTCTGAAAGCCGCTCTCCATAATCCTATTCCCTACGCCCCCGATCGCCTGCGGCAGCTCCACGACGACATCAGAACACTCGATAAAACCCTACGCATCCGTGTGGGCGTGCTGCCGCTTGACCGACCACAAGCTTGGTTTCGGTCAAGTCCTTCGAGTGAAAAAAATCCCATCGCCGGTATCGATTTCACCGATCCAATCTTTATGCCTTTTGACGAGAGTCATGCGCTCACGCTTAAAAATCTGATTCCCGAATACTGGAAGCAACGAGTGGTGGCGACCGATCGTTATGATCCGGGGCTTTCCCTATGGGGCCGTCTGCTTATTCTCAATAAACGTCTGCATCATCTGAACGTATTGCCGGCACCCTTTCAAGACATTGCCCTCGATGAAATGCCGGATGCGATTCCGGACATCTTTGCAACGCCATCTCTCGCGCAGTTTGGCCTTCAGATTGCGGAAAGAGTGAAGGCCGCTCGCCGCGACCTCGATGCCTGTTACGCTTTTCTCTGGTCGCGATCACAGAGTTTTCTCTATGCGCTGCATGTCCACTACATGGCGCAAAAAGCCCGCGGAGCGTTCCGCGCGGAAGATTCGTTCAAAGAAGCCAGCGAGCGAAGCGATGCTGGAGCAAAGCAGGCGCCGCCGATTCCGAAGAGAAAAATGAGCCCTCTCGAGGAAGCTCTGCATTTTATGAGCTTTCAAAGGCTTCCGAGCTTTGCGGATCTACGGCAGCGATATCGTACGATGGCGCAGGCCCTGCATCCGGATCGGGGCGGCTGTGAGGAACGATTCAAACAGCTGACTCTGCATTACCAGGCTCTGCTCAAGCAGCTGCAACGCTTTTAAAAGCCCATTACTGCCCTAAATGGCTCGGTATTCCCGCTTCGTCGTCCGCCTTTATTTCTCAGCAAATTACATGACTTGCACCATAAACTTGCGGCTTGGTTCCTAATAGTTGACTCCTTTTGTCAACTTAGAGGATTATCTACTTGCGAGGCCTCGAAAGAAATTGTTAATTCAAGGCCTTGTCTTCTCTGAATCCGGTTTCGCCGGAAGGGGTTATGCCGTGAAAGCACTGTTTCCAATTTTTAAAAGCCATCCTGAACTCGTCTACCTCGATTCCAATGCCACCAGCCAAAAGCCGGAGAGCGTAATCGAAGTCATCGATCGTTATTACAGGAGCGAGAACGCCAACGTTCATCGCGGCGTTTATCAGCTTTCCGAAGACGCCACCCGTTCCTTCGAAGAAGCGCGGCAGCGCATCGCCAAATACATGAATGCAGAGAATTCTGAAATTATCTTTACCCGCGGAACCACCGAGGCGATCAACATCGTCGCACAATCGGGTGCCGCTGCTTTCATTCGTCCCGGTGATGAAATTGTTCTGACTGTGTGTGAGCACCATTCCAATATCGTGCCTTGGCAAATCGTCGCCGAGCGTCACGGCGCAACCATCAAATACATTCCCCTTACCGGCAATCGTCGCCTCGATCTCGAAGTGGCGGCCAAGCTCATCACGGATAAAACCCGTTTTGTTTCCGTCGGCCACATTTCAAACGTGCTCGGTGTGATTCATCCGATCCGCGAAATCATCAAGCTGGCAAAGGCCGCTGGTGCCTTTACCATGATCGACGGCGCTCAGGGCATTCCTCATGTGCGGGTTGATGTTAAAGAACTCGATTGTGACTTCTACGCCTTTAGCGGTCACAAAGCCTTTGGCCCGACTGGTATCGGCGTCCTCTACGGACGGAAAGCTCTTTTGCAGGCGATGCCGCCCTACCAGGGCGGCGGCGACATGATTGAGAAAGTCACCTTGCAGGGATCGACCTGGAACGAAGTGCCAAGCAAATTCGAAGCGGGAACTCCGCACATTGAAGGCGTGATTGGCCTTGGTGCCGCGATTGATTTTCTCCAAAGCATTTCCCTCGAGAAGATCCTTATTCACGATCAAAAGCTCGGCAATATGCTGGTGAATCGCCTGAGAGAAGAATTTCCTCTCGTCTCAATCATGGCCGAACCTGGTGATGACTGGGTCGGAACCGTGACCTTTGCTCACTCCAAGATTCACCCACACGACCTTGCCGCCGTTTGTGATGGCGAGGGTATTGCCATTCGCGCTGGCCATCACTGTGCACAGCCTTTGATGGAAGTCCTCGGCGTCACGGCCACAGCCCGCGTTTCCCCTGGTCTCTATAACGATGAAGAGGATATTGAACGATTCATCAAGGCTTTGCGCAAAGCCGAAAACCTCTTTCTTTGAGACCAGTGATGAACGAACAATGGAAAGCGCTCATTCTCGATCACTATAAAAATCCACGGCTCTACGAAAATGTTGCGGACGCAAATTTTTCGAGCGAGCAGCATAACCGGACCTGTGGCGATAACGTTAAGGTCTTTGCTTCCCTCGATACGGATGCGCACGCGCATTTCCGTTTTATCGGCGCTGGCTGCTCACTTTGTCTCGCGAGCGCTTCGCTGATGATGGAGCTTGTCAACGACAAGGGCCTGGATGAGGTTCGTCTCGTGCGGGATGAATTTTTGAAAGTCTGGGAAGAGGGGGCACCCGAGTCCTCGCTCGACACCTGGAAAGCCCTTGATGGTCTACGGAGTTATCCCGTTCGTTCCCGTTGCGTGAAGCTCGCCTGGCAGGCTCTGGACGAGATTTTCGATGCTTGGGCTGCCAAGTCTTAGTCCTAAGCATCCAATACCACTGCTATAAAAATTTCTTCAAAAGAGTAACCGAAACCTTAGCTGGCACGAATATACTAGTGATTCGTGCCTGGCCCCAATGTGGGCGATATCTTAGGGAAAGGGATTTTGAATGAAGTACTTAAGAAACCTCTGTCTCCTCCTCGGCGCCACTCAAGCCATGTCAGCGCCAGCGCCGCTCAAAGCGGATAAAGCCGAACTCAAAACCTATAAGAATGAGTACTGGGACAATCACAAAGAAGGTATCTACGTGGATATCGTCTCAGGTGAAGCCCTCTTTAGTTCTCTCGATAAATATGAATCCGGCACGGGCTGGCCAAGCTTTACGCGCCCTCTTGTCAAAGCAAATCTGGTGGAAAAAACGGATCGGAGTCTTTTTGGCGAACGAACTGAAGTGCGATCGAAGTTTGCCAATTCTCACTTGGGCCATGTCTTTGATGATGGTCCAAAACCCACTGGGCTCAGGTACTGCATGAATTCAGCAGCGATGCGGTTTATTCCGAAGGATCAGCTTGAGAAAGAAGGTTACGGGGAGTTCCTCCCTATCTTCACGGCCGCTAAAAAGAAATAAGTCCTCAGGATGAAGAGGAATGCTAAAATATTTCTTTTCATGCGAGAGGACTGCGCTTTGAAGATATTTCCGGCTTTGTTGGTTTTTGGTCTTTCGTGTCTGACTCTTTCTCTTCCTCTACCTCTGCAAGCGCAGGACCTGGATCCTGCCGATGCACAGGCACTGAAGGAGACCGAGGCCTTCTTAAAAGATGGCAAAGCCCGCGGGGATTACTCCAAAGGCAATAAGGATGCGGCCGCCGTTGAAACGTTCGTCACGAAGTTTCCTCCCTACGCCCAGGAAGAAATGAACGCGATCGTGATGATGATCATGAATGAATCCAAGGCTGGCTCGCAAAAGCACGTTGATGCCTATGCAAAAGGCGGCGCCGAGGCGGCTAGCGCGAGTTTTTCTCCAGCTGTTAAAGCGCGAATCAAGGCTTTGGAACGCCGTCTGACCCAAGACAAATCGTTCAACAAGCCTGAAAATTTGAAGATGATGAAAGAGATGATGCCGAGCTTTTTTGGAATCGCCCCGCGATAAACTGAGGACTTCAAGTCTTCTTGGAATAGCGGGCTTTCAAGAGCATATAAAAGTCTTTGAAGGGCTGCAGGTAAAGCACATGCACATGCTGCCTCGGATCCGAGAGCGGGGAGTCCACCAGTCCGAAGGTGATAGGCTCTTTCACTCCTCGCGGATCGAAATGGGTCTTGAACATGCGATCCCAGACCGCAAGACACACTCCAAAATTCTTATCGTAATGAACGTCATCAATACTGTGGTGTACCTGGTGTGCGGCAGGGCTGATGAAGACCTTTTCCAGCCGCCCAAAGTGAATCCAGACTTCTGAATGCCTCAGATTTGCTCCCAGAAAATTGAAGGTAAACCCAAGGATTTCGGTGCCTAGAATATCCCAGGCGGTAACCTTTTCCCCAATCGCGTAGAAGAAAATTCCCGTGACGACACCGTAGGTCAACGCATTGCGAATGCGGGCCGTGAGTATTTCAAAGGGATGCGTACGAAGAAGGGTGAGGGGCGTCAGGACCAAGGCGGAATGGTGAGTCTGATGAAAGACCCAGAAATACGGCCAGCGATGCTGGAGGTAGTGGAGATAAAAGCGAGCGAAGTCGTCAGCCAGGAAGAGGCAGAGGGTAAAGACGGCACTCGTCAAAACCGGGGGTAGATCGAGCTGAGGCTTGCCGCCAAAGGCGTAGGTCAACATCAAGGATAGACCGGCAGCAACTGCGACTGATGAGAGCAGGCTTGCCGGGAAGAGAAAAATTCTCATGACTGTATTGAGAGCGATGACCTGCATGTCCGCGAGAGAGGACCGGTGGAGCCAGCGTTTTTTGGAAAAAAGGATTTTGAAGCGACCGAGTTTGTCTGCGCCGGGGATGATAAGGAGAAGAAGAGCCGCACCAAGAATATTCCCCCAAAAAAGTCTTTTGGAAGGATCGAGTACCGTAAAGCCGGTGTCGTTAATTTGGTTGAGAAAATCTTCGAGCATGAAGGGTTTGTCCCCGTAAACGCAGCGAGGGTTAAAAAGCGAAACGTCGATGCAACCCATCTACGAATCCGCCTGACGTTTAGCATAAAACCTCGGCCTAAGCCCTATAAAAAGAGAAACCGGACCTTCTTGAAAAGAAGGCCCGGTCGTCATGAGAAGAAGGACGGAAAGGGTAGAAAACATGAGGCCTTGGAGGGCCTCTGAACATTTTTAGATCTGGAACACGGTGGGGTTGATGTTGCCATCAGCACCGGACATGGGATCGAGTTTCGAGGGATCGAGCTGCAGACCCAGGGCTTGTTCCAAAAGTTCTTCGATCGTGGAGACACAGATGAACTGCATATCCTGACGAACTTCTTCCGGCACGTCCTGAATATCCTTTCGATTCCGCTCGGACATGATCACAGTACGGATACCCGCACGGTGGGCCGCGAGAACTTTCTCCTTGATACCGCCGACCGCTGTCACGCTACCCCTGAGAGTGATTTCACCCGTCATGGCAAGCTTAGGATTCACCGGCCTTTTGCTCAAGAGAGAGACGAGAGCGGTAAGCATCGTCACACCAGCGGATGGGCCATCTTTCGGGATAGCGCCGGCAGGCACGTGGACGTGAATATCCGTCTTGTCAAAATCCATACCTGTATCGAGAAGGGGCAGGATCGAACGCGCATGAGTCATCGCGATCTGCACCGACTCCTTCATCACGTCACCCATCTGGCCCGTGAGGGTCAGCTGGCCTTTGCCCTTCATCGATTTGGCTTCGATAAAGAGAATGTCACCGCCCATCGGGGTCCAGGCCAAGCCTGTGACAACGCCGGGAGGCATATGAGCTTCCACCACTTCCGGAGTATAGCGCTCGTGTCCCAGGATGGGCTCGAGGTCGCTCGCCGTAAGAGTGATGCTGCCTTCCGTCTGCAGAATTCTTTCGGTACTGCCACGGATAAGGGCTGCAAGTTTACGTTTCAATTCACGAACACCGGCTTCACGAGTGTAGTGTGTAACCACTCTCAAAAGCGCATCATCGTTTAGAATCAGACGCTCGTTGTGCACGCCGTGCTCTTCCAACGCTTCCGGCCAGAGATGCTGTTTCGCGATATGGAGTTTCTCGGCTGTGGTGTAACCCGACAGAGAGATGACTTCCATACGGTCGCGCAAGGGGCCTGGAATCGTATCAAGGCTGTTGGCGGTCGCGATAAACATCACTTTCGAAAGATCATAGGGCGCTTCCAGGAAGTGATCCCGGAAGTTTTTGTTCTGCTCGGGGTCGAGGACCTCGAGAAGAGCGGCAGCCGGATCTCCAGAATAGCCTTGAGAGAGCTTGTCGATCTCATCGAGGAGGAAGACCGGGTTGTTCGATTTGAGCGTCTTCATGGCCTGAATAATGCGGCCTGGTCGCGAACCGAGGTAAGTCCTACGGTGACCACGAATCTCTGCCTCATCCTTGACACCGCCGAGTGAAGCGCGAACAAACTCACGACCCATCGACTCCGCGATGCTTCGGCCGAGACTCGTCTTACCAACGCCGGGAGGTCCGACGAGGAGAAGGATCGAGCCCTTGAAGTTTTGTTTCAGTTTCAGGACCGCGAGATGCTGGACGATACGGTCCTTCACCTTGTCGAGTCCGTAGTGATGCGCATTCAGGATAGCCCGCGACTTGTCGAGATCTATCGCCGCGCCGCCTTTGGAGCCCCAGGGAAGGGTCAAAAGCAGATCGAGATAGTTCTGGATGCCGGGAGCTTCTGGAGAATTACGCTCCATGCTCGAAAAGCGCTCCGCTTCCTCGAGACCGATTTTTTGAATATCTTCGGGCATGTCCTCATGATCTTCGAAGCGTTTCTGATAGTTGTTCTTTTCCGCAGAACGTTCTCCCAGTTCTTCCTGGATGAGGCGCATCTGCTGACGAAGAACTGCATCGCGGTTTTGCTTCGACACGCGATTGGAAACCTTGCGGCCGATCTCAGCCCGGACTTCGAGGCTGTGCTTCATGTCCTGCATGAGGTCAAGCAGCTTCGCGAGACGGGCATTGAGTGAGCTTTCGCCCAGGAGTTCAATGCGGGTCGCAGTCGGCGCTTCGAGATGCGGTGCAATCAGATTGATCAAGAGCTCCGGATCATCGATGGCACGCAGCATATCGGCTATCTGTTTCAGATTGCCGGGAATGAAGGTGATGATTTCATCGACCAGATCTTTGATCGCTTCGAGATAAACAGTCTCCGTCGCAGGATCGGTATCGAGTTTGACGTCGATCGCTTCACCCTGCGCGAGAACGCGTGGGCTGTCCCAGACGAGATCGGTAATGCGATGCCGTTCCATGCCGCGAATCACGACCTGGACTTCTTTTTCACCCTCACCACGTACATGCTCGATCTCGGCGAGACAGGCGACTGGATAGATGGTGTTTAGGTTAATATCATTCGTGGCCTCTTTGAGAGTCACGACGTAAATTTGTTTGCTTCCTCTTGCCTTCATCTCACGAAGGGCGGCGAGGTTCTTCTCATCGCTGATCGTGACGGGAGTTGCGGTTCCCGGGAATAGAATAAACTGGGAGGAGACGATAGCTGCGTGCCACTTTGAGAATTTATCCGACATAGTCTACCTCAATAGAGGGGGAGTTTTTAATCCCGTACCTTTTTAAGATGGTGCTGCTTTTTTCATTGTCAAGGAGGGCGGGAAAACTTCTTTAACAGGAGTCTTAACGTGAGGATACGCTTTGGATGTGAGAGGAGTCTAAGGCTTCGCGCAGTCCTGTGGAAGCGCGCGAAGCGTACTGGCGAGTCAGTCCATTACTTCTTAAAGAGCTTCTCAGCGAGTTCGAGATGTTTACTGCTCTCGACGTCGTTCTTCTTGGTCGACATATCGAAGAGCTTGAGCTTGGCTGCATCTTTATCGATCGGTTTCTGCGCTAGACATTGTACGACATGCCGATCATTGACGATGCCTTCCTGGTAGAAAAGAATGCGCAGTCCCTGAATGTTTTTCAGGATCTCGTTCGAGTGGAAGAAGTAGTTTCGAAAGTCCTCATCCTTGCCAATCGCCTCGTCCATCTCGGGTACACCATAGGAATCGATGAGCAGAATGCCGCCCATCTTCAGCGCACTGACGATATTTGTGTAGTAACGCGTATTGGTAGGGCGGAACTTCGTCATGATAATACTGTCATATTCCATGATCCCAAAGAGGTAGAGATCGAGGTCGGCCGATTGCGCTTCGATGATCACCCCGGAGTCTTTAGCGAGCGCTCTGGCATGCTCGACAGCGACTTTCGAGATATCAAAGCCTTTCACCTGAAAACCTTTTTGAGCGAGATAAACGGCATTCTGGCCTTCACCCATGCCAATATCAAGGACTTTGCCTTTTTCCAGACGGGGGAGCATCTGATGCAGAAAATCATTCGGGCCTTTGCCGCTCGAATAGGGTTTGCTGCTGTACTTCTCGTCCCAATAGGTTTTGGCATCGGTGGACATGGTGGTTCCTCTGGATAATGGGCGTATCTCCAGGCAAAATTTAGCAAATCAAGCGCGGCAAGTGAACTATTTTCACCGCTCAATTGCAGCGCCTGGCAAAGGCCTGTAATTTTCCTTGCGATGCT
>SEDW01001227.1 GCA_004193325.1 Pseudomonadota bacterium
GACTTGACGGGCGGTGTGTACAAGACCCGGGAACGTATTCAACGCAGTATAGCTGACCTGCGTTTACTAGCGATTCCGCCTTCATGCAGTCGAGTTGCAGACTGCAATCTGAACTGGGGACGTATTTTTGGGATTGGCTCCACCTCGCGGCTTTGCGACCCTTTGTTTCGTCCATTGTAGCATGTGTGTAGCCCCAGACGTAACTGCCATGCTGACTTGACGTCATCCACACCTTCCTCCGGCTTACACCGGCGGTCTCCTGTGAGTCCCCATCTTTCATGCTGGTAACACAGAACGTGGGTTGCGCTCGTTGGCGGACTTAACCGTACACCTCACGGCACGAGCTGACGACAGCCATGCAACAAGTGTCTTCACGTCCCCTTGTGGGGGAGGGCCTCCTTTCAGAGGCTTACGATCGATGTCAAGTCTGGGTAAGGTTCTTCGGTTAGTATCGAATTAAACCACATGCTCCACCGCTTGTGCGGGTCCCCGTCAATTCATTTGAGTTTCAACCTTGCGGCCGTACTCCCCAGGCGGGATACTTAATGCGTTAGCTGCGCCACGAGAGGGGTCGATACCTCTCACGGCTAGTATCCATCGTTTAGGGCGTGGACTACCAGGGTATCTAATCCTGTTTGCTACCCACGCTTTCGCGCCTCAGCGTCAGATGATGCCCAGTGGACCGCCTTCGCCACGGGTGTTCCTCCTGATATCAACGCATTTCACCGCTACACCAGGAATTCCATCCACCTCTGCATCCCTCAAGCTCGCCAGTATGCGGTGCCGTTTCCGGGTTGAGCCCTGGAGATTTCACACCACACTTAACGAGCCGCCTACGCGCTCTTTACGCCCAGTAAATCCGGACAACGCTTGCACCCTACGTCTTACCGCGGCTGCTGGCACGTAGTTAGCCGGTGCTTATTCTCACGGTACCGTCCTAAGTCTTTCCGTGAAAAAGGAGTTTACAGACCTAGATCCTTCGTCCTCCACGCGACGTCGCTGCGTCAGAGTTTCCTCCATTGCGCAAGATTCCCAACTGCTGCCACCCGTAGGTGTGTGGGCCGTGTCTCAGTCCCACTCGAGCGGGTCATCCTCTCAGACCCGCTACCCGTCGTCGGCTTGGTAGGCCGTTACCCTACCAACTACCTGATGGGCCGTGAGCCGCTCT
>SEDW01000228.1 GCA_004193325.1 Pseudomonadota bacterium
TCTTGAATAGATTTTGAACGCTTAGCCTTGACGACCAGGAAATTCCGCCCAGAGCTCCGGCACGAAAATTCGTTTGTTGAGTTCTTCCCAAGTCGGCAGAGCCACCGCTTTTTCATCGGCTGGTTTCTTTTCGATAGGCAGACGGATTTCGCCGTGTTTGCCGCCGGCCCAGATGAGTTCGCCGTTGTTGGTGTCGACGAGCAGGAGGACGATCTCCGCTTTGCGGCTTGCATAGTAGATGCCGCGATCGTTGATCACTTCGCCCTTGGACTGCGCGATGAAGGGAATAAGAAGCGCATCTGCGCTTGAGGTTTCACGGCTTACACCACTTAACCAGAGACGCCAGTCTTCGCGGGAGGCGACGACATCCTTATAATAGCTTGTCGAATTCCTACAGGCTTCGCAGACCTGACTAGGCCGAAACCAGAGCTGCTCGAGCTGATCGAGTTGCGCCTGTTTTGGATTGCGTTCGAGAAGACGCTTGACCACAGCCGGAGCGATGCCGCGCATATAGGGTTGGCCTTCGAAGCCAGCGAGCACGTATTTATCGAAGTTTGCGCAGAGTTCATTCATCTCAGCTTCGGGAGCCGTGATCTTTTCCTGCCCCACATAGAGAGCGCCCTGAGGCCAGTCGCGGCAAGGGAGAACGGCAATGCGGGCCGGAATATGCGCCAGGTGATTGGCCTGAACACCAAACTCGGCTGGAGCCGGTGTCACACAAGAGCTGGCAGCCAGAGCTGAGGCAAAGGAAGCGATGAGGAACAGGAGCCGAGCTTTCACAGTATTACCCTCTCGATGGACCAACAACATTCAGGTTTAACAGATAGCGGCGAACCACGTCCACTCCGGACTCGTCTAGGATTCTGCCTTCTTACGCATCGTCAGCAGTTCTTTCTCGACCGATCGGCTGTGTTTTCCCATCCATCGATTGAGAACCGCCTGCTGAGCCTTCTCACTGAGAAAGAAATCCTCAGGAGCGACCAGTTTACGACAACGCTGCGTGAGACTGTAGAGAATAAGCGCCGCCGAGACGGAAACGTTGAAACTCTCAGTCATGCCGTACATAGGAATGGAGAAGCGATAATCGACGTGAGGAGCCCAGGCATCATGAAGACCTTCGCCCTCATTGCCAAGCACCACAACCAAAGGCTGATCGACAGGAAGAGTGTCGAGCTCATAGTTGCACTGCGAGGGATAGGCCGCTGCAATCTTATAGCCACGGGCTTTAAGGCCGGCAACGTAAGCCTCGTGATCTCGGAAGCGAGAGAGGTCGAGCCAGTTGTTCGCGCCGCGAGCGACCGAAGACGTGGTCTTAGGAAATTTTTGATAGAGGTTGACGAAGTCGCAGTATTGGACTCCGTTAGCCTCAGCGCTACGCAGACAGGCGCCCACATTGTGCGGATCATGAACGTCCTGGAGACAGAGCCGGAGATAGGCTGTGCGATCCATGACGATCTGCATCATACGGGTCCGGCGCGTCTCATTCAAACGTGGCGATAGAAGGTCCCAAGCGTCGCTTGAGCCTTCCTCTTCACCCATAAATGAATCGAGCGGTCTTTTCATGAAAGTTGTTCGGCCTGACTTGGACTGGCTTTGTCCGCGAGCGTGTAGGGAGCGGCTTCTGCATCGTCATCGACCAGGGTCGCACCGATTTTCTCAAGAGCTTCGCCCACGAGTGCGCCGATGCTGGCATCGCCAGAGGCTGTCTGCGGTTGACCGAGGATATGGATAGCAAAGAAGCGAAGAGCGGTTTCCCAGTTCTCGTTTCTTTCTTCAGCCATTTCACGCAGGCCTTTCATGCTCGCATAGAGTTGCTCCAAACGCGCGACTTTCGCCTGCCAGCGCTTCAGCTCTTCCGGTTTCACGAGGCCGGATTCGGTCTTGAATTTCTCGAGAGCGCTCAATGCATTGCTGCGTTCGCGGCGGGCGAGAGAGAGTTCGTTTTTGACTTCGCCGAGTTGATTGCGAAGGCTTTCGCTCATCGCCTGGCCCATTTTTTCAGTCTCACGTGTGAGCGTTGAGAGTTCTTCGCTGTAGATCTTCTTTTCGCGAACAGCTTCCGAAAGCTGCTGAGTAAGAACTGTGACCTGCTCAAGCAAATGCTCACGATTCGATTCCAGCTTCTTGAAGGACTCATCGTGTTCCGTCTTCATGCGAATGATTTCCAGTTTGCCATCGCTTGAACGGTTTTTAACGTCATCGGCCGAACGCTCAGCCTTTTGAGCCTGAACGCGAAGTTTTTCGATGAGGTCTTTTTGAGCCTTGCTACCCTGCTCGGATTTTTGAGTCTGCTGCAGTGCTGTCTCGTAACGGATCGTTGTGTCCGCGAGCAAAGCTTTCGCCTCAAGCCAATTCTTCCGAGTAATAACGGCATAGAATGCGAGAAGGACGACGATTACGCCAAGAATGGTAGGGATGAGTGCGACCATGGTGAGGGTTCCTTTATCGGGACAAAAAATACGAAGAGTTACGCTACGAAAAAATGTGCAGCATCCGACTGTGGCGGAGCTGCTCATGCACTATATAGAAAATCTTCGGAAAGTCCGATGATCAAATATGTTTGGGAATTTCGGCGTTGTAGCTGGGGAATTTTGTCGTAGGAGAGGCCCTGGCCAACTTCTGACTCGATCGAAACCGGAGAGGTTCGACTCGAGCGGTGAAAATCACCTTGAAGTGGATCAGAGTTGGGCTCAGTAGCGGAAGTGTTTAATCTTCTCGCCTTTTTCTTCGATGTCAGTCATGGCCTTGATGCCGATCTCAATGTGCAGGTCGACGAAACTTTCGCTGACCCTGCGATCGCTCGCTTCAGTCTTAACGCCTTCAGGAGTCATCGGAACATCCGAGACGAGGAGAAGAGCGCCGCGTGAGATTTCATTCGCAATGCCGCAGGCAAAGATCGTTGCCGTTTCCATATCGATAGCGATAGCGCGAAAACCACGAAGTTTTTGCTTGAACGCTTCGTCATGTTCCCAAACGCGGCGGTTCATCGTATAGACAGTGCCGGTACGATAATCCATGCCCGCTTCCACGATTTTTTCCGAAACAAACTTGTGCAGTTTGAACGATGGCATCGCAGGAACTTCCTTCGGCAGATAATCGTCCGAAGTTCCATCACCACGAATCGCAGCGATAGGAAGAATAAAGTGCCCAAGTTCCGATGAATCCTTGAGGCCACCACATTTCCCAAGGAAGAGTACACCTTTGGGTTTGATGGCGCTCAAAAGGTCCATGATCGTTGCCGCGTTGGCCGAACCGATACCAAAGTTGATCATGGTGAGATTGTCACCATTGGAGCAAGTCTGCATCGCACGGTCGACGCCCTTGATTGGTTGGCCAAATTTTGCGGAGAAGCGGCGAAGGTAGTCACCAAAGTTGGTGAGCAAAATGTATTCGCCAAACTCGTCCACCTGGGTACCTGTGTAGCGCGGCAGCCAGTTTTCTACGATTTCCTGTTTTGTTCTTAAAGCCATTAACTATCCTCATTGTTTGAAATAAACCCCAAGTCTAGGGGTTTCCCTAATTACAATCCTCATTATAGTCCCTTTTTTCTCTTCTCAAAGTCTTTTCTCGTAAAGGTCTTGTTAAGCCTCATTTGATGACCTGAGATAAATGAAGACCTGGGAGCTTTCTGCCCACTCTCGAGACGGATTAGAGCTGTTATTATTGGAAGGTACCAAACATTCCATATATCCCGAGAGCACATGCTGGCTCTGGGTTTCCCAATGAGAGAATAACGATGCCACGAGAGACCGGGGGAGCGCCCACGCCAACGTTTGCAGCTCTGCGCGAATTGGCTCGCGTATACAAAGAATTTCTCCAGCAGGCCTTCTTTGTCTGGCCGGCCCGTTATTCCGGACGACTGATCTTCGACTCCGCGCTCGACAGCGCCTGGAAGAGAGATCGTTTCAGCGAAATTTTTGATCAATGTTTACACGACCTCAAAGCTGAGCTTGGACCCGCTTATCAAAATCTCTTTAGCTCAACGGCTATGGAGCAGGATCTTAACGCCGTTTCCGCAGCGGCAGTACCTTTCAAGGAAATTACCGACGCGCTCGACGACTATGTTCCGGAATGGTCCCACGAACTCATACTCGACCGAAAACCTCTGCAGTCGACCGCTCTCTTTCAGATTCACGCAGCCGTCGATGAACGCGGGGATCGCTGGAACGTCAAGGTCATCAAAACTTCTGCCAAGAAAAAGCTGGAATCAACTCTGCACGCTCTCAAAGAGATCGAAAAGGCCTTTAAGCCTTTGCGCGCCGTGCCTAAAGCTCAGGCGTTTCTCACGCAAATCGAGAATTTGCGCCGGACTCTCAGTCGTGCCGCCGACCTCAATGTCGAACGCCGCACTCTTCTTCGAGTGAAGAGTCGTCATGAAGGGGATAAGAAGGTCACGCTACGCTTTCCTAAAATTCACGAACGTTTCACCAGCGACTGCGTATTTATCTACGAGGCGATTGCTGGTCAGGCTATCTCAGTCGATCGTTTTCATGCGGATATTCTCGAGGCGAGTAAAAAGATGCAGCTCGCGCCACGTCCGCTCCAGGCCACCGTTCTTAAGGCGTTCGAGCTTGGTCTTATTCGCAATCCCCATGATGTGCAAAAACTTGTCGTGATGAAAGACGGGGCAATCGGGGTAAGTCATGGCTGGAACAGTCTGGCGGCCGATGGCAAAGATCGTGGTCAGGCAGCGAATCTCCTGCGCGCGCTTTATGTGAATGACTTCTCGGTCGTCCATGATGTGATTGAGGGCAGCGCTGTTCGTACGCTTTCGTTTCAGAGAGATCATGGACTCAGTCGATCCTGGCAGGAGCGTCTGAGCGAACTCTCAAAGTCCGGCACCCGTAGCCATTTTGTAGATATGGCAGAAGCCACTGTTCATTACACCCAAAGCCTCGGTATCGATCTTCCTCCTGGATTTATCGATACCGCAAAGTCCTTGCAAGCTCTCGAAGGCGTCGGTAAACCCTTGGTTGCTCATCGTGTGTCGGTTCCCTTTCTGGGAGCAGGTTCACGTGCGGTCGCTGCTTATGACGTCGCTTTCAATTCTCAGCAGCCCAAAGCACGTCGTCTTCATCGCCGTTGATCCGGTAAAAGGCCCCTATGAAATGTGTTTCTCTCGTTCTTTTCGCTTCGATCGTTGCGCTTCTACCCCTTGATATAAGAGCGGAGGAGGGCGGCGGAGACTATTTACCGGATCCACTTCTTCTAAGATCCGAGGCGTTGAGTCAGCTCTTTCGAAACAGTCCCATCATGCAAAAATTTAAGCTGTCCGAGCCAGACGACTGGCGAGTGATGGCGGGACGGACTTACTCGAATTTCTGGGGACACGACAAGCGATACATCGTCGATACGGAAACGACGGACGATCAATTGCGGGTCTATTATCAGACTGGGAAACATCTTGAAATCTACGCGACTCTCTCGCAGCGCGGTCTCTCGCGCATGGGGACCGACGGCATGGCTATCGGTTTTCATAATATCTTTGGTCTGCCGCAGGATGGTCGTCTTGAAGCCCCTCGGGATAACGTGAGAATTTCTGTTCCAGACTACGATCTTAATTATTCCATGGCACAAAAGGATCATGTTTTAAGCCGGCAGATTGAGCTTGGAACCGTCTGGGACTTCGCCTCTCAGTATGACCTCAGCTATCCCATGACACTCTTAGCCTCAACGGCGCTATCCCCTTCGGGCGAAGCACGCTCTATGGAACTGTGAGTTTCACAGTCTTTGACAAAGCCAACGAACTGCCGATATCGACCTATAATCAGCAGTGGGGCGGAACGGTCGGTGGGGCTTATTCGATCGCTGAAAATCACGAGGGCTTTTTGCAGCTGCTCATGTACCAGCCCCTCTTTCAGGACATGGGACAGCTCAGCCGAGCCTCTTACGAGATTCACATTGCGTACCGCTATAAGTGGGAAGATTTGAAGTTTGAATTGGGCATCGTCGAGAATGTGTTCTGGGTCTACAACAGCCCGGATTGGGGCGTGAGCGCGGGAATCACCTACCAGCCCAAGGACTGATCAGTGCCAGGGCGTTTTCGCTTCGATATCAAGTTTTAATTTTGCTTCGAGTTCAAGTAACGACCTGCCGACGATCTCTGCATATTCTTCGAACTGACTGCTTTCAATTCCTTTCGGAATTTCGATGGGCTCGCCATAGAGACAAAGAATTTCAGTGAAGGGCTTTGGCACGCGGAAATTATCCCAAGCCTTATGAAACACCCATTCATGACGTCCAACAGCTGCAAAGGGAAGGATCGGCATTCCAGTTCGCGAAGCGATCGCAATGATGCCGCCTTTGACTTTGTAGATTGGCCCGCGAGGACCGTCGACGGTGATGCCGAGGTCGTAGGAGAGTTTGTGGAGTTTGAGGAGCTGTTTGAAAGCTTCCATCCCGCCGCGAGACGATGATCCACGAGCGGCGTGAATTCCAAACTTACGGGCCACGTAGGCGATGACTTCACCATCGAAAGAGAGACTGATCAGAATCGCCAGGCGACGCCAGGCGTGAGAAAGCATGCAGCCGATGGAATTGCGATGCCAGATGGCAATTGCCACCTGACTGTTGGGATGAAGAGTGCGTGCTTTTTGCTCGTGCTCAAGGCCCTGCCAGCGGAATCGATAGGTGAGATTGAAGGATCCAACCATGAGGTAGGCGATCCAACAGATGAGATTTTCTTTGAACTTGCGTAGCATAGTGAGATGTCTCTCGTTCGCGGAACCCGGGTCGATTTGCCTGAAATATCGGCAATCAGATGAATAAAACCCATTATTTGTTAAAATAAAAACTTTTGCACAAGCATAATCTTCGCAGAGCCTTGGGAAGATCTGCCTTTACATGGGAAAAGGGGATAACATGGTCCGGATAAAGCTAATGGTTCTAGTTAGCTGCATGTCTTTGGCGGGATGCAAGTATTCTTACGACAATCCTAAAACAGGCAATGAAATTCAGCCCGATAAGAACAGCGGAGCCCAGCCGATCATGAGTAGTTCCGATGCCAGCGGACCATCGGGAATGCAGCCGATCGCCCCAGGCACTCAGCCTGCCACCACTGGTATGCAGCCTTTATCCCCGCACTCGAACACGCAAACGACATCGTCGACATCGAGTACTACGGTTGAGAACCCAGACGGATCTACAACGACCACAACGACAACGATAAATGACACGACTACGACGACAACAGTTACAACTCCTCTCCCGAGCGATGATCCTCCTTCGATTGCAGTCACGCGTACGGCGACTGCGGATGAAGCTCGATTGAAAGGCTGTGCCGGCGGCGCCACTGCAATGGATCAAGGAATGGACAGCAATCGAAATGGGCAGCTGGATCCCACCGAGATTATGCAGACCTCTGTGGAC
>SEDW01001228.1 GCA_004193325.1 Pseudomonadota bacterium
CCGTTGGTCATCAAAACTGTGGTGACGACCGATCAGCAGGAAAAGATCGCGAAGCATTATGGAGCGGCCTGCGAAGAGACGCTCACCGGCTTTAAGTGGATCTGTCAGCTGATCGAAGATATCGAAACCGGAAAAAATCTTCCTTATCGCCAATACGTTTGCGGTGGAGAAGAGAGCTACGGCTTCCTCGCTGGATCCTTTGTCCGGGACAAAGACGCCGTCAGCGCCTGCTGTATCGCGGCGGAAATGGTCGCCTACTACAAATCCAAGGGCAAAACCCTTACCCAGGTGCTCGACGAACTCTACCTGAGACACGGGGCCTACCTCGAATCGATGGTAACGTTTACGCTGCCCGGCATGGACGGAGCTGCTCGAATTGCAACCATTATGGATGCTCTGAGAGCGAATCCGCCGAAGGAAATTGCTGGAACTCTTGTGGAAAAATTCCGGGATTTGCACAATGGCCAAGAGTTGGAACTTTCCACTAAAAAGACTCAGGCTATCCCTCTTCCGAGCTCTAACGTGCTACAATTTATCCTAAGTGACGGATCAAAAGTCAGTGCGCGACCATCGGGAACTGAACCGAAGATTAAGTTCTATTTTTCCGTCAATCGAGAGTTAGCTAGCAATGCTCGCCCAAGCGAGCTTGAGCTTGCCAAGGCCAGTTGCGCTAAACGCATCACGGAGCTTGAGCAGGCATTTAAGGCATTGATCAACTGAAGGTGAGCCATAGGACGTGTCGGTGACGGCAGTCCTTAACCTTCAGGCCTAGGCCCAAGGGAAAGGACTACCTGCATGCGCATGAGCTTTAATCGGCATTTCCTGTGGCTTTTCGTCTCGCTGAGTTCTCTCGCTCAGTCGCCCCTTCGGGCTGCTGATTACAAGAAGGCTACAGAAGGCAAAGAAGTCGTGATGGGGAAACTCTACCCCAAATCCGAGCGCTTCGAGCTCAGTCTGCCGGACGTTGGTATCATCATGAACCAATCCTACGTCAACACCATGCTCCTCGGCGGTTCTGCCACTTACTTCACATCTGAAAATCTAGGTTTCAGTCTCAGCGCGGCCGTTGGTAACAACTCCGACAAAGCCGAGCGAACCTGTATCGAAAACTTCTACTACGACCCGAGCAACGAAGTGGGTGTTGCCTGTGGTGAGGCTGGTCTTCT
>SEDW01001229.1 GCA_004193325.1 Pseudomonadota bacterium
ATTGATTCGCAAACTTCGCGAATACGAAATGCGCGGGATTTAAGGCCTTGGCCTAAGGAGTAAATCTTTTTTGACTAAGTGGTGGCTAAAGGCCGACTCCGGATGGAATCGGCTTCGCTACAACTCTTCGTATACTGCCTCAGGACTCCATACGGCGTCCAGCAAAGTGCAAATCAATCAGTTCGCAATCCATGTCACCAGCGGGACGTTCCACGCTGACGACATCGCCAACTTTTTTACCCCAGAAAGCTTTCGCCAAGGGTGATTTCCAGGAAATCGTTTTGGCATCAACATCGGACTCACCGACACCTACAATCGTCCAGGTCTTCTCCACACCATTGTCATCAGCCACAGTAATCGTCGCACCGAATTCCACACGATTCGACCTGATATTCTGCGGATTAACGATCTCGACGTCCTGGAGAAGAGTCGTCAGATAGCGCAGCCTTTTATCGATCTCCCGAATTCTCTTCTTCGAGTAAATATACTCTGCGTTCTCGGAACGATCGCCTTCAGCTGCAGCAGTGGCCATGTTATCGACCATCTTAGGCCGCTCTTCCTCGATGAGCTGCCGATGCTCTTCAGCTATTTTATTATAGCCTTCTCGAGTCATCGGGTTGACCATGTCCTTCATATGAAAATGGCCTTGGCGCTTTCGACGTTCGGCAGATCTTTGATCTCCCGAAGATTCTGAGCATTTAATGTTCCGTCGATGCTCAAGACCGCCATCGCTTTGCCACCCTTGGAATTACGACTCAAGTTGAAGCCACTGATGTTGACTCCGCTTTTGGCGAGATACTGACCCAAATCTCCAATTACACCTGGTCTATCGTGGTTGGTGATGAAGAGCATGTTGCCGTTCGGCTCAACTTCAAAGTGAAAGTCATTGATCAGGGTGAGGCGAAGGTGACGATCTTCGAAGACCACGCCACCAACCGTCATCTGCTGGCCTTGCGAACCGCAGACAAGGATTTTTAAAGCTGAATTATAAGAGCTGAAGCTTGGATCGACAGTTTCCGTAACATTGATGCCGAGGCGTTCCATATGGCGACCGACATTGACGAATGAAACATAGTCATCCACGACTTTGCTCAGATAGCCTTTCATCCAGCTCAAACGAATGATCGAGTTATCGAGTTCGGAGATATCGCCGCGATACTGGAAC
>SEDW01001230.1 GCA_004193325.1 Pseudomonadota bacterium
GATCAGTTTCAGGCTCCGGAAGTCGCTCAAATGCACAGGATAACCCTGGCTCTCGGCGATGCGGCTAAAGCCAGGACCAACAACTATGCTCAGGAAAGCTTTGTTGAATACAAAGTTGACTCAAGCTGTCCGATGCAGCTCTTTATGCTTTCTACGGCGTCGGGTCTCGTTCCTGATTATCAGAAAAACGGCGCGTATCGCCAAGGCGCTTGCCGCTACGAATTCCCAGTCGTCGTCGATAATGCTAACAAAAGCGTTTATGACTTTAAAATTGCCAATCAAGCCGGAGCGGTTCTTTGCGGCGGTAGTTCTACTGGCGGAATTATCACTCTGAACTGCAATGCTAATGCGGCAGCCGTTAACTTCGAAGGTGAAGTTGGCAAAGCGTATCGCATCAGCGTTGCTGGAAACGCACTGAATGGGCAGCTGACCTCGGCAGTCACCAGTCGTTTGCCAATGTACTGTGATGGTGGCCTCTACCTGCAAAACGATTACGTGAACGGCATGAGCTTTTCGAAAGACCAAGCTTTTCAAGAAGTTTCCGAATGTCTCTTTGAGAAGATCTGGACACCCACCGCTGCCTACCCTGGATTTTATGTTGCTTCGGGGAACAGTGCGGACGTGTGCGGAAACATGATGAATCCTACAGCTCAGCCTACCGTTAACGGTGCATCTGGAAGCATGGCATGTAACGGCATTCAGTACGCGACGAATATCGCACAAATTGTTCCAGTCAATACTGTCATCGGTAATAGCTACAAGATTAAAATTGACAGAAGAACGAACAATTTCGGTCAGAACTCTGTGTCCATTGTCGATCTCGGTACGCCGCCTGTGGAATGCGCGGAAGACCTCTACGTCTTCGGTGTGCAGGGATTGGGATCAGTTAGAAATGCTGCAACGAAAATGGTCAAGGAAGGCAATTGCAATTACTCCTTTACTATCGACACGACAAACTTCACAGGCACGTCCATAGATTATTCCATTCACGCAACTACGGAAGCTTATACCTGCTTCAAGGCAAGTCTGAGTCCAAGCATTGTCGGCCAAAATCCGAATCGCTCAGAACTTCTATCGTGCAACAGTTCAGATGTCCCGCTTAGTTTTGCCTTCAATTATGGTTCGGTCTATCGCATGAACTTCAAACGTGATCCAGGCGGATTTCTTCAAAACTTGTCGACTTACAGCAGTCCAAAGATCGCAGGTAATGCAGCATCCCTTATTGCGGTGAACGATCGCGCCTTCAAATACTCGCTCTCGGGTGGACAATCGTCGAGCTTTATCTGGACCCGTTCGACAGCCGCGGATTTTGTTCTGGATAGAACAGGTTTCGGTTACGAATACTGCGGATTTGATTATCAGGGAACGGCTCCGTTGCTTGGGATCCCGATGGATGTCATTTGCCGATTCGGAACGGCGGCTGCCGCACCAGTGTTCGGCAGCTGGTCGGCAGGAACCTATCTCATTGAATATTTTCCCGCAAAATCGATCGAACAAAAAAATCAGGTTAAATTGTTGCCCTACAACGGCTTCAGTTTGTCACCGGTCCTTGCTGCAACCGTATCCAACGCTGATCAGAATCGTCCTGCAATCGGTACGGTGGGGGGAGAGAGCACAAGCTTTACGCCTGGTGCGTTGGAAGGCGCTGCGACTTGGGCCGATTCCTCGGGCTTTCTTTGGGCCTATGGTGGCGGTACAGGCCAGAACACGATCAGTTCTGCAATGTGGCGATTCGATCC
>SEDW01001231.1 GCA_004193325.1 Pseudomonadota bacterium
AGCGAATACCCGAGGGTCATGATGATTCCCAAAAACATGCCGGTAACGATGCGGCCCTCGTGCCAGATAAAGTAGCCATTGGCAAAAACGCTGAGAAAGATGAGAAACCAAAACCTCAGTCCGATCGTCGCGAGTATGGCGAGGCCAAGGGCTCCGGAGAGTAACCAGGGAAAGTGAACGGCTGCATCGCTTTGGGTTGAGAAAATAATGAAATCGAGGGCGAAGGCTAAGAGGATGTAGAGAGCAATGATTGTGGCATCGCGATCGTGAGACACACCTCGTTGGCGCGTCGCTAGCTTATCGCGCATGCCTTGCTCCTAAGGGATTAGCCCGGGTTTTCCTGCTGTGGATCGTAGTGCGTTAGGAATAGTCCTGCAAGAATAGTCAGTGATCCTTACTTTTTCATCAAGTTCAATTTCGGTATTTCGTCAAGAACTATCTGGGATGATAGCAATTTTTGCCATTCACGGAAGTTTTGGAAACGAGTTTAAGCGACTCTCGGCGGAAAGTATTCGCCTAAAGGATCGATAAAAATTTAAAAGCCACGACAGCGAACAGTTTTTACGAAGAATGTTTCTTAAAGAGACGCAAATATTTGACAAGCCTGAAAGAATTGTGAAAATTAGATAGTCTTAGCTTAGTCTTAATCTTTCAAAAAGTTTGAGAATCGAGTTGAGCCTTTGTTCCTTTGGATTCGTAAATGGGGGTCTTATGCAGTTACGTAATGCCAGTCGATTGCTGTCAGTGTCGGTTCTGGGTCTCGGTGGTCTCGTGTCTACGAACGCAGTTTTCGCATCCGGTTTCGCTCTTAGAAACCACTCTGCAAGTGGCGTTGGTACTTCGTTAGCGTCTGACACTGTCAACACTTTCGATGCTTCCGGTCTGCTTTCAAACCCTGCGATCATGAGCCAGTTCAAAGGCAACCACCTCAGCCTGAACGTCAACTACACAGCAGCCGGCCTCAATGCCAAAGATGCTAAATCAACGCCATATGCAGCCATCACAGGCGCAAGCTACGCAGCCACTCAGGGCCCTTCGTCAGTTGATGACGTTTCGGATCCAGTCACTGTTCCCTCTATCGCTGCCATCTTTCAGGTCACTGATGATGTCCATGCCGGTTTTACATTCAACGTTCCTTTCGGTACCAACACCGAATACAACAATCAGCAGTACCAAGCTGCAGCCACTCAAGCTTTCCCACTGATCGGCCGCGCAGATGCGATCACCACCTACAAGGGTGACAGCACTTCGTACGGTTGGGGCCTCGGCCTCTTCTTCAAACCGGTTGAAGGCACTCGCGTTGGTTTCAGCTTCAAAGGCTCAGTTCGTCACACAGCAAAGGGTGACCTAACCTGGGGTCCTACCAACAATGCCTCCACAGCATTGCTTGCTCAACTTGCTAACACTGATTCTCGTTTCAAAAACAGTGACGACGCTGACCTCAGCCTGAAACTTCCTACCATCAGCTCTTTGGGTGTGGCTCAGGATCTTTCGGATTTCACAGTTTACGCGAACGTGACTTTGACTCAATGGAACAGCTTCAACAATCT
>SEDW01001232.1 GCA_004193325.1 Pseudomonadota bacterium
TTCATGGGCAAGAGCCAGTGCGTTGAAGGTGATTGGAAGCTTTGAGCTGTTCATCTGTGTTCCCCTTTTTGAGGGCTTCAAGTTCGTAAGGCATCTCTGCCAAAATCCGGGCGTTTGCTCGGACTAAAAATAATGTAGGGTAGCTTGAGATTCAGCACTAGACCTGGCGCTATACAGGTATGGGGACTAATAGGTAACTATGACAGCAGAACAAAATCAAAATCCTTTGGGAGCCTATCTCAGAAACCGCCGGGCCAAGGTGCAAGGCCTTAGCGCTGAGCAATCTGTGAGTCGACGGCGCACGCCAGGCCTTAGGCGGGAGGAAGTGGCTCAACGTGCCGACGTGAGTACCACTTGGTATACTTGGCTCGAACAGGGTAGGGGAGGGAGTCCATCCTCGGAGGTTCTGGACCGTCTAGCGAAGGCTCTAGAGCTTAATGAGGTTGAGCGGGAGCATCTCTATTATCTCGCGCAAAGTCGCCCACCAGAAGCTCAATGCGTGAATCTGCGAAGCATCACCCCACAGCTACAGCGGACCTTGGATGCGATGGAGTTTAGTCCTGCGTATATCAAAAACCATGCTTGGGATGTCATCGCCTGGAATGCCGCAATGGAGGCGGTGCTCTTTGACTATGGGACTTTACCTGAGGATCAGCGAAATATTCTCAGGCAGCTCTTCGTTCGTCCCCAGATACGGGACATGAATCCTGCCTGGGAAAAAGTTGCGAGTTCGGCTGTGGCCGTGTTTCGAAAGGATATGCTCAAGGCAGGGGCCGATGCTCACACGTCAGCGCTCTTCGAAGATCTTATGCAATCATCCCCGGACTTCAAAAGAATGTGGGACGATCAAAATGTGCTGGCGAATGGCGATGGCATCAAGCGCTTCGATCATCCAACGATGGGATTGATTTCGCTCGAGTATTCATCCTTTGCTGTTGATTCGCATCCGCATCTGACTTTGGTCATTTCGAACCCGATGACTGAGGTTGATAAAGAGAAGGTGCGTAGTCTGATTGAGGATGCGCGAAAACTCTCGGTTGAATAGTCGACATCGAGTTTCTGAGCTTGATCACTTGGGAATTTCCTCCAGGTACTTCCTCGAATTGCTTCTCTAACGAGTGACTGAGATAAAGGCTCAGACGAATTTCATATCACTTGGGAG
>SEDW01000229.1 GCA_004193325.1 Pseudomonadota bacterium
CAAAAAATCGCGGGATAATCAACAGCACTTATATTCTCAATATATTCGTCATACATGTTTGCAGAATCTTCGTTGTCGTAACCTAGTGCCCTAGATTTCGGAGCTGCAAGCTCAGCAGATTTGAAGTCAGAGAAAGTTTGATGAAAAAGATTTGTATTCTCAGCTGTTTCGAAATAACGAGCGTATCGAATTTTTCTGAATATTGACATTCCAGGGATGACTTTTATTAACGCTCTTAGCTCACTTACAAATCGCATTTTTATTACTCTTGGCTGTCAACCGTATTTAAAATTGATCGGAATTTACATTCACAAAGATCCGACGATTGGTACGCAATGAATACCAGCGAATAGATTGGTTCGTGACAAAGCTCAAAAATAAACTAAGTGCAGATTGGTGATCACCGAAGATGGGAGACGGCAAGGTCAAGCAAGCCATAATTACATGAAAGGTTTTGATTTAATTTTCGAGGAGTGTCACAGATTGCGACAGCAACAGGTATACGTCTATGCAGGGTAAATTCTTGTCGAATTAAAGGCAAAAGTGAGATTCCTGGCTCGCTTTTTTAGTAACTGTTCTGAACTAAGTGCTTCTCCTAAGTTAGCCAGTTTCGGAATAAGGCCAGATGCTGCCCTAGTCACAACTTTTCAAAGTTACGAGGATCGGGTCATGACACAATCTATCAATCGCCGTACCTTACTGTATAGCGCTTCAGCCGTTGCCAGCACTGCGGCATTTGCATCTTTTTTTCCTGCGTGGGCACAGCCTGTATCTAAAGGGATTGTGCGGCCGCTGCCTACCCTTTCAGGGCAAGACATTCATCTTAAAATAGCCCATCAAATGATGATGATAGATGGCGTGGAAAGCCATGGTATCGGGATAAACGGTACTGTGCCTGCACCTCTCCTTCGGCTAAAAGAGGGTCAGAAGGTGCGTCTTCACGTGGAAAATAATCTTGACGAAGACAGTTCTATTCATTGGCACGGGCTGATTTTGCCGTTTCACATGGATGGAGTTCCAGGACTGAGCTTCCCAGGAATTAAACCTCGTTCAACTTTTATATACGAGTTTCCGCTTATTCAATCAGGCACGTATTGGTATCACAGCCATTCAGGGTTACAGGAGCAATTGGGGCATTATGGTCCCATTGTTATCGATCCCGCCGGTCAAGACCCTATTAAGTCAGACCGCGAGCATGTGATCGTTCTCTCCGATCATAGCCAGTTGCATCCCCATATCATTGCTCAAAAACTCAAACAGCAAGGTGGATATTTTAATCGCCAGAAGCAAACACTCGCGAGTCTTTTAGCCGGAAAAGATCAATCTTTGTCCGAACGTTTCGAGTGGAGTGCTATGAGGATGGATCCGACTGATATCTCCGATGTCACTGGATCGACTTACAGTTACCTTGTCAACGGCTATGGTCCACGTGACAACTGGACAGCGCTTTTTACGCCGGGCGAAAAAGTTAGACTTCGAATTATCAACGCCTCAGCGATGACAACATTTAATTTTCGCATTCCGGGCTTGCGGCTTTCGGTTGTTCAAGCTGATGGACTATCAGTAAGGCCAGTCGCCGTAGACGAGATACAAATCGCTGTTGCCGAGACCTACGATGTGATCGTAGAGCCGAAGGAAAATGTTGCTTATACCATGGTCGGCGAGACCGTGGATCGCTCGGGTATGGCACGTGCCACCCTTGCTCCTCGCGAGGGCATGCTAGCTGCTGTTCCAACTCTTCGGCCTCGTCCTCTCGCTGACATGAAAGATATGGGCATGGGAAGCATGGGAGGCTCTGGTAATGAAAGCAGCTGTCCGCCTAAACACGCAGCTATGGGGCATTGTAAACCCGAAGCTGGATCAGTCCATGCGGGAATGAATCATGGTTCCTCAGGAGGCATGAACCACTCGATGCGTGATATGTCAGTAGCACCTCAAGTTAAAGATACACCAACTGTTCAAACTATCTCGCCTATGCCAGTGGATAGAATGGGTGAGCCTGGCCAAGGTTTACATGACGTTGGGCACAAAGTGCTCGTCTATCGCGATTTGGTTGCAGTTGAGAAAAATCCAGATGTGCGAGCTCCGAGCCGGACTTTGCGTATTCACCTGACTGGCAACATGGAGCGCTACATGTGGGCTTTCGATGGAGTAAAGCTCAACGAGGTGAAAAAGCCTATTCCCTTTATTGAGGGTGAACGTGTGCGCGTGACTCTTGTAAATGACACGATGATGGGTCATCCCATTCATCTACACGGACATTTTTTTGAGCTTGTGACTGGTCACGGCGAGTACGCTCCACGTAAGCATACGATTCAAGTTCAGCCTGGTGGAACAGCTACCTTTGATTTGACTGCTGATGCGGTCGGCGACTGGGCATTTCACTGCCATCTGCTCTATCACATGCACGCAGGGATGATGCAAGTGGTCACAGTCAGACCTCGGGAAGGAGGTGCATCATGAAACTATCATCTATTCTAGGCTCATTGTTTGCACTCAGTTTGGCCACTCATGGTCTGTCACAAACAGCTGATCATAGTCAGCATCAAGAAAATGAATCAAAAGCAAAAAACAGTTCCGAACCTGAAGCCAATAAATCGTGTACTCCAGAACACGCTGCGATGGGTCATTGTAAATTAGACGAAAAAAAGGCCCCTTCACCCCCGGCATCAGGCAAGCAGCAACCGGCCGAAGATACCAAGCAATCGGGTAAGGCCGTGGAGCCAGAAAACCCAGACTGCCCTCCAGAACATGCAGCTTTGGGGCATTGTATCCCAAAGGACCCTCCTACCAGACCTAAATCTAACGGGACTTCAACTGGCACGGATTTACCCGCAGGAAATGCTACGGCACCTGAAGCCCCAGAAGTTAGCTACGCTGATAGAATTTGGGGAAAAGAGGCCATGGCTCCGGTACGAGCAAATATGTACAACGAGCATGGAGGTATGATCTCGTCTATGTTCCTTCTCGACCTCGCTGCCGCTCGTCTGCGTGAGGGAGAAGATGGCTACCAATGGGACGGTGAAGCTTGGCTTGGCGATGACCTGAATCGCATCTTTTTAAAATCAGAAGGTGAAAGCTATAGCAGTGAGGGAATAGAGAGCGCTGAAGTACAAGCTCTCTATAGCCGACCGATTGGTCCCTATTTTGATATTCAAGCAGGAGTTCGGCATGACTTTAAGCCCGAACCTTCAAAGACATATTTTGCGTTAGGTTTTGAAGGTCTTGCGCCCTACTGGAATGAAATCGAAGGAACGCTTTTCATCTCAGAAGATGGTGATCTTCTCGGACGATTTAAAGGACGTTACGATCAGCTAATTACTCAGCGTTTTATTCTTGAGTCTCTTGCTGAGTTCAATTTTTCGGCACAAGAAGAGAAAGACAGCGGAGTGGGATCAGGGTTAATCGATGCCGAGTTAACTCTAAAAATACGCTATGAGGTTAAGCGCGAGGTCGCCCCGTATCTCGGTGTCTCGTGGAAAAGCAAATTTGGTGATACTGCCCAATTTGCTCGCGATAGTGGAGAGAGTAAGGACCACTCTAGCTTGCTCTTTGGCCTTCGCATCTGGATGTAATTTTTCTAGTCTGTGAATTAGAATCTCTGGTTTTCAGTTACTAATTTTACCATGCCATTAGGAACAAATAACCGCTGTATTCTTTGCTAAATCATAAAAAGTTTCAGATTTAGATTTTGGTTGTCACACTTTTCGTTTCATCTCGGTATTCCCATTACCACTTATAGTGTGACGTTAATTGTCGTCCTCAAACGACTCAGCCAAGGAATCAAATATGAATAAAGTGACAAGCAAGCTTGTACTAGGGCTAGCGCTGAGTATGGCTGGCCATACGATGGCTCAAGATCATAGCGGGCATTCGATGCCAGCACCGGTTACGGCTGTTCCTGCAGACCCTCACGCAGGGCACTCAGCGCCCAATCCGGCGACAACCGGCTCAAGTGAAGCTGCAGACCTTTTTAGTGTATCGACAGAAGGCTTAGCCGAAGTTGTACCAACTACCGAGCAAAAACTTCCTGACGGTGCCTCGTTCAAAATGATAGCAGGTCCTGCGAAGCAGAAAATCGGGAACCAATGGATACGCCGTTTGGCTTATAATGGCTCTGTCCCGGGTCCGGTTCTACGTGTGACTCAAGGTTCTAGCATTAATTTGACGTTAACAAATCAGACTGATGTTGCAACAACCCTTCACCCACACGGCCTCCGCGTATCTTCAAAAGATGACGGTGTACCAGGCATTGGACAAGATCCAATTGCCATCGGAAAATCATACAATTACACACTGAACTTTCCTGATGCTGGCATCTACTGGTATCACCCGCACGTGAGAGAAGATTACTCACAAGAAGCGGGTCTATACGGTGTTTTCATTGTCGAGCCTAAAGATCGCAGTGTGTACAATCCAGTTCACCGAGAAATACCTTTGGTACTAGACGATGTCCTTGTCGATCCGAAACAAGCTTTTGCCAAGGATAAAGTCACCCATACACTCATGGGACGATTTGGGAATGTCAATCTCGTTAACGGTCTTGTAAATCCTTCTATAGCCGTTACTCAGGGCGAAACTATCCGCTTCTACGTTCTCAACACTTCGAACACTCGCGTGTTTGCCTTTGCCATTTCTAACACAAAACTTAAAGTGGTTGGCGGCGATAACGGACTTTATGAAAAAGAATTTTGGTCCGAAAAAGTAATCTTGGGTCCAGGCGAACGGGCGATTGTTGAGGCGCAATTTTCTCAAGTCGGTACCATCGCTATTCGTAATAACAAGCCTAAAAACCCTGTTTCTATTGCGCAACTTGTAGTTAAAAGCGGATCAGTAAAACCACTTTCTGCGAACTTTGACACCTTAAAAACGAACACTACCGCAATTGCAAATCTTGCTTCTGCGAGAAGCCAATTATCAAAACCTGTTGATAAAAAGATTTCGCTGACCGTGGAAATGGATCACGAACAACTGCCGATGAATATGGGCGGAATGGACCATTCAACCATGAACATGGGCGGCATGGATATGCCTGGCATGAATCACTCTGGTATGAGTATGGGCCAAGCCACTCCAGATGATGGTATCGAATGGGATGATGAAATGCCCGAAATGAATGAAGCAAGCAACACGAGCAACGTAACTTGGAAGATGGTAGATACGTTGACCAATAAGGCCAACATGGATATCGATTGGTCGTTTAATCAAGGCGACCTCATTAAAATTCGAATCTTTAACGACCCCAATTCTATGCATCCGATGCAGCATCCTATTCATTTTCACGGCCAACGGTTCGTTGTATCTGCAACAAATGGCATAAGTTCAAAAAATCTTGTGTGGAAAGATACGACTCTCGTCCCTGCAGGATCGACCGTCGATATTATTCTGGAAGCTTCCAATCCTGGCCGCTGGATGAGTCATTGCCACATCTCAGAACACATGGAAGCAAGCATGATGTTCGAGTTCAATGTAGCTGATTAAAAAGGTTTCGCGATCCTCTTAGACGAGCCCCCCCATGAAATAAGGGGGGCATTTTTTTGGAGCGTAACGAGTGCAATTTAGGTCTGATCGGAATTTAGAAGACCTATTGGAAGAATACCGAGACGGTAGTCCGGAAGCTTTCGAGATTTTTTTTCGCAAGAC
>SEDW01001233.1 GCA_004193325.1 Pseudomonadota bacterium
GAAAATATTCTCGAGCAAATCCGTTCGATGCCCGAGACCCTTCACAAGCAAAATTTTGCTGATCCCAAGAGCCTCGCAGCCGAAATCGCTGGCAAGAACAAGCCTTTGAAAATAGCTCTCGATTACGATGGCACACTCTTTCCCATTGTTCGTGTTGCGGCCACCGCTATTCCCGACCATGACCTGAGACAGATCATCAGAGATCTCGCTCTGGTCTCAGATCTCAACATCGTCAGCGGTCGTCCCATGGATGAGCTCCGAAGCTGGTTTGCTGGCATCGGAGTAAAACTCCATGCGGAGCATGGTGCTGTGAGTGATGAAGAAGGCCTCAGGCCAAGTGTTACAACTGCGGAAACGCAGACCTTCGATCGTCTCTCGGCTGCGGTTCATCTCATCGCCAAGAAGTTCCCTGGGACAAGGGTGGAACGTAAACTCTTCAGTTGCTGCTTTCACTACCGGAATGCCGAGGAGCACGACGGACTTGAGGCGAGCGAAGCCTTTAAGACTCTCGTCAAAAATGAATTCCCAATGCTCGAAGTCATGAGTGGCAAAAAAGCTGTCGAAGCTCGTTTTCCCCATCTCCACAAAGGGATTGTGGTCAAAAGACTGAGCGAGGACGGAATCGAAAGCTGCCTTGTCGCGATTGGCGATGACCGGACGGATGAAGATATGTTCGAGGCGGTTCCGGAAACCGGTTTTTCGGTAGTCGTCGGCGGCCATCCCTCGCATGCCCGCTTTCGTTTGCGGGATAGTGAAGACGTTCGTGCCCTTCTGCAGGAACTTGGCAAAATCCTGAGTCTTGCTCAAGAACCTCGCGATTCCCGGGAATTCCCGATGAAGCAGGGGCTTCGCTGAGCCCCGAATGGGAAGAGTCTGAAAACTTCCCTATTCCTTCTGATTTTTGCATTTTCTCTAAAACACTAAGCGCGCGTAACCTTTTAATTAAGGTTCCGCGCTTTTTTTCGTTCAGAAAACTCTAGCCTTACCGATGGAGAGAGTGAGTCGATTCTCTAGAGAGGAAGTCCCCATGCATAGATTCATTCTGGTCCGTTCCGCTATCTGTCTCGCATTGCTGCAGACCGCCTGTTCGGAAACGAGCAATTTCAAAGGCAGCCCCAAATCAACGGCACCTCAAGCGATCGATGCTGAGCCGGAAGTGGC
>SEDW01000230.1 GCA_004193325.1 Pseudomonadota bacterium
CAACCCTTCCTGAGCACGACTACGAATGAGAACCTGCGCTTTGCCGAATCCGATATTTCCAGAGACCAAATTCTGCTCCGTTACACAATCGTTTCCAAGTCGGGCATAGCGGTTTCCGATTTCTCCCCAACCAAGAGCGAAGATGAAATCCTTTTCACTCCGGGCTCAGTATTTAAAGTCTTGTCCTTTTCGCGATCGATTGAGGACGTGATCACGGACGAGGAAAATAAGACCGTATTCAAAGCTGATACGTTAAATATTGGACTTGAAGAAATCGTGGATATTTAAAAACTGGGACGGACGTCATGGCTTCATTGAGAATGGTCGAGATCCTTAGATTGCGATCTCTCATCTGAAGCAAACGCATCCACGACAATAATCGACACCCCCTCCGCATTCGTCATCAGGCGCTCAGCCACTGTTCGGCGGCCAAGAATCCTTCTCTTCCATTCGGGAATAGGATTTGGCCTGCCGATCACTATCTGCCCCACTCGATATTCTTTGGCAAAGCCCAGAATCGTTTGCACCACATCCCGGCCCTTGAAGGTAAAGACCGTCGCGCCGAGCTGGTTGGCGAGCGTGAGTGTATCGGCGAGGAGGCGCTGGGTGCTGGCATCGATCAAAGTGGGATCCTCGCTCGGGGTCTGGACATAGACCGCATACCAGTTGCGGTTCAAGCGGCCGGCGAGGCGTGAGGCGGCACGCAGGAGTCGGGCACTGTTGGGGCCTTTCGAGGCGAGGCAGACCATAATTTGATCCGGTGCAAGCTTGTCTCCTTCATCCCAGACATCCCGCCTCTTAAAGTCGATCTGAGATGCGATCTCCCGCATCGTGAGTTCGCGCAGATGTTCGAGGTTTCCTGACTGAAAAAAATTCTTCAGCGACGTTTCGATCCGATTGGCTGGATAGATTTTACCATTAATGAGGCGGTTTTGAAGATCTTCCGTGCTGAGATCGACGTTCACCACCTCGTCGGCATCGGCCAGAACAGAATCAGGAATACGCTCACGAACCTTGATCCCAAGCAGCAGCTCCACGGTATTGTAAAGACTCTCCAGATGTTGAATGTTCAAAGATGTAATGACATGAATACCGGCAGCAAGAATTTCCTGCACATCCTGATACCTTTTTGCGTTGCGACTCCCGGGTATGTTGCTATGGGCGAGCTCATCGACAAGAACTACCTGCGGCTTTCTGAGGAGGACCGCCTCGATATCCATTTCATCAAGCTGGATACCACGGTATTCGCTCACTCGCCGTGGAATAAGGTCGAGGCCCTCAAGGATGCTTGCCGTATCGGCCCGTCCATGAGTTTCAACGATCGCCACAGCGACATCGATTCCGTCTTTTTGCAGGCGATGAGCTTCCTGCAGCATGGAATAGGTCTTACCCACTCCCGGTCCATATCCAAGATATATCTTCAGGCGTCCGCGCTGCGAACGATGAATCATCTGGAGAAAAGATTTGGCGCGATCGTCTGTCATCGTGGGGCCCTCCCTAGTCAGTGGGACGTTATGTGATCCAGAGCCAGATTTAACTTAAGCACATTCACAGCGTCTTCGCCGATCACTGTGAGAAAGGCGCGATCCGTATTCGCGAGGACGAGCCTATGAATGGTTTCGAGGTCTAAGCCCCGCTCTCGGGCAACCCGGGCAGACTGCAGCGCAGCATTTTTCGGACTGATGTGAGGATCGAGTCCACTGGCAGAAGCGGTGACGGCGTCTCCAGGAATTTTCGTCTCCGGAGCGAGTCCGTTGACCCTTCGGTAGTCCTCAATATTTTTCGTCACCGAATCGACCCATTTCTGCGACGTGAGTCCTAGGTTAGAGCCCGATGATGCCGCTGCATCGTAGCCCTTGCCCGCAGCAGATGGGCGGGAGTGAAAGTAGCGCAGGCTTGTAAAGTTTTGCCCAATCAATTCGGAGCCGATGACTGCTCCGTTTTTTTCGATAAGGCTGCCATGAGCTTTGTCGCCAAAAAAGAGATTGGCACCGCCCCAGACAAGGAAAGGATAGACTCCGCAGAGGATCAGGCCGAGGAGGAGCATCGCCAGAAGCGACGTTTTGATTTCAACGAAAAGGTTTTTCATAAATCACACCAAATGAAGAAGGTTGACGATGATGTCGATCAGCTTGATTCCGGCAAAGGGTACGAGGAGACCGCCAAGGCCGTAGACAAGAAGGTTTTGTCTCAAGATGACATCGGCTCCCAGAGGGCGGAATTTCACGCCTCTAAGGGCGAGAGGGATAAGGGCTATGATGACCAGAGCATTGAAGATCACGGCGCTTAGAATCGCTGATTCCGATCCGAGACCCATGACGTTGAGGGGAGCCACTTCGGGAAACACGCCGATGAGCAGAGCCGGGATGATGGCAAAGTATTTGGCCACGTCATTGGCGATGCTAAAGGTCGTAAGAGAGCCGCGTGTCATCAGGAGTTGTTTCCCGATCTCCACGACTTCGATCAACTTGGTCGGGTTGGAATCGAGATCGATCATATTGCCAGCCTCTTTCGCCGCCTGAGTGCCAGTGTTCATCGCCACTCCGACATCGGCTTGCGCGAGCGCAGGGGCATCGTTGGTGCCATCGCCGGTCATGGCTACGAGGTGACCTAGGGCCTGCTCTTTTTTAATCAGGGCGAGCTTATCCTCGGGGGTGGCCTGAGCAAGAAAGTCGTCGACGCCGGCTTCTTTGGCGATCGATGCTGCAGTGAGTTCGTTGTCGCCTGTGATCATGATCGTACGGATGCCCATCGCTCGAAAGCGTTTGAAGCGATCCGGCAGACCGCCCTTGACGATGTCTTTGAGATGAATGACTCCCAATACCTTTCCGGCCTCGGCGACGACCAGAGGTGTGCCGCCTTGTTTCGAGATAGATTCCACGATGTCTTTGACTGCCGTTGGAAAGCTCCCGCCGACAAAGGCTTCGACCGAGGCGGCCGCACCTTTTCGAATCTGCCGACCTTTCATATCAATTCCGCTCATCCGGGTCTGTGCGGTGAAAGCCACAAAGACGGCGTCGGGTAGATCGGAGATCTCCCGCTCGCGGATGCCGTACTGTTTGGCAAGAACGACGATGCTTCGGCCTTCGGGCGTTTCATCGGCGAGAGATGAGAGTTGCGCGGCATCGGCCAGATCCTGTTCCGTCACACCCGGGGCAGGCACAAACTCGGTGGCCTGACGATTGCCCAGAGTGATTGTTCCGGTCTTGTCGAGGAGAAGGACGTCGATGTCTCCGGCGGCTTCAACCGCGCGGCCGCTCATAGCCAGAACATTTTTTTGGACGAGACGATCGATGCCGGCTATACCGATGGCTGAGAGAAGGCCACCGATTGTAGTGGGAATGAGACAGACGAGCAGAGCGATGAGAACTGTAATGGAGAAATTAACGCCGAGATAGGCACCAAAGGGTTTCAGACTCATCACAACGATGAGAAAGATGATCGTCAGGGCTGAGAGGAGAATAGACAGAGCGATTTCGTTGGGAGTCTTCTGTCGCTTGGCACCTTCGATGAGACCAATCATACGATCCATGAAACTCTCGCCAGGATTCGAGGTAATACGGATTTTCAATCGGTCCGAAAGTACTGTTGTTCCGCCGGTGACAGCGCTTCGGTCCCCGCCGGCTTCGCGGATTACAGGAGCTGATTCCCCAGTAATTGCAGATTCGTTTACAGTCGCGGCCCCTTCGACGATCTCACCGTCGGAAGGAATGATTTCATTCGCGATGACGATAACGAAATCACCTTTGCGAAGAAGCTCAGCGGGAACGCTTTCGATTTTACCGCCTGGCTCCAGGCGGTTGGCGACGGTTTTGGTTCGCGATTTTCTCAGGCCATCCGCCTGAGCTTTGCCGCGGCCCTCAGCCATCGCTTCAGCGAAATTGGCAAAAATCACTGTGAACCAGAGCCAAAGTGTGACCTGGAGGGAGAATCGAATCGATTGACCATTCGTCAAAAGATTCAGGCAATCGATACTGGTCAGCAAAGCGCCGACCTCTGTGACAAACATCACAGGGTTTTTAATCATTCGGGAAGGATTGAGTTTGAGAAGACTGTCCTTAAGCGCCGGGACCACAATGCTCTGGTCGAAGAGAGAAATATTTTTGGCAGCCATGGGCTACTCCTTAAAAGAGTTTGGTCGATGAAATCATGAGAAAGTGTTCCAGGATCGGTCCGAGCGCCAAGGCTGGAAGAAAGGTCAGGGCTCCGACAATGATCACAGTTCCAAGGAGGAGTATGGTGAAGGTAGCGCCCGTTACAGGGAAGCTCCCGCTGTTCGTCGCGACCAGTTTTTTCTTCGCGAAGTTGCCGGCCATGGCCATGACGGGGAGGATGAGAAGGAAACGGCCGATGAGCATGGCGATGCCAAGAGTCGTGTTATACCAGGGCGTGTTCGCCGTGAGTCCCGCAAAGGCCGACCCGTTATTGGCCGTGGCTGAGGTAAAGGCATAAAGCATTTCTGAGAAGCCGTGGGGTCCTTGATTATTCAGCCCCGCCACGCCCCAGGAGGAACTCACAGCCAGTGAGGTAAAGCCGAGTATGCTGATCGCCGCCACGAGAATGTAAAGTGCGGCAGCTTTTATATCGTAGGCTTCAATTTTTTTCCCGAGGTATTCCGGAGTTCGCCCTATCATAAGTCCCGCTATAAAGATGGCCAGGATCACGAACATGATCATTCCATAAAGGCCAGCCCCGACGCCGCCGAAGACGACTTCACCAAACTGCATGTTGAGAAGCGTCGTCAAGCCACCGAGCGGGGTGAAAGAGTCGTGCATGGCGTTCACGGCTCCACAGGAGGCGGCCGTCGTGATTGTGGCGAAGAGGGAAGAAGAGAAAATTCCAAAACGCACCTCCTTGCCTTCCATATTCCCCGCCAGGGAATCGACGCCGAGACTCAAGAGGTGAGGATTCGTTTGCGACTCTGACCACCAGCAGGCGAGGAACATGACGAGGAACAAGCTCGCCATCGCCGACCAGATGGCCCAGCCGTGGGCCTGTTTCTTGACCTTTTTGCCGAGATAATATGTGAGTGCGCTCGGGATGAGAAAGATCGAAAGCATTTGAATGAAGTTGGAAAGCATGGTTGGATTTTCGAAGGGATGAGCGGCATTGGCATTAAAAAACCCGCCACCGTTCGTGCCGAGCATTTTAATCGCGGCCTGGGAGGCCACGGGACCTTGCGCAAGGATTTGTTTGGTGAGATCTCCGGGTGCGAGGTCGAGCCATTGGGCTGTGGAGTAGGGCATGAAGTTTTGGATCACGCCCTGGGAAACTAAAAAGAGGGCGTAGACGAGGGATAGCGGTAAAAGGAGGTAGAGGTGAATGCGAACAAGATCGACCCAAAAGTTGCCAACTGTCTTTTGGCTATTGGCAGCAAGAGCGCGAACGATAACCGCAGCAATCGAGATGCCTACGGCTGCTGAGGCAAAGTTATGAAAGGTGAGTGGAACCATCTGCGAAAAGTAGGACAGCGTGCTTTCACCGCCATAACTTTGCCAGTTGGTGTTGCTCGTGAAACTTGCCGCCGTGTTAAACGCCAGGTCCGGGCTTAGGTTCGGCAGGTTCTGCGGATTAAGCGGGAGGTAAGCCTGATTTCTTAAGAGGAGATAGCTCGCGACCATGGTCACGAGGCTAAA
>SEDW01001234.1 GCA_004193325.1 Pseudomonadota bacterium
AGCAAGGAGGTTTTTTGCTTTTGAGGAGGAAAATCCCAACTGTTCTGTCGGGATGCAAAGATAGGTTTTTTAGACTTGTTTTCCGATGAATAAATTAAAATAAATAAATCAAGCTTTAAGCACCGCAAAATGGAAATATTTTTCAAAATACAAATGTAAAATACACATTGATGAAACTTTGCCACAAGGATTATAAATCTTTAATTGCCAATTATTTGCGAATAATAAACAATCACCAACGAATAATAAATGGCTATTTTGAAAAGCATAAAAAAATTTTTATTTGCAATACAAACAAATAAATAAACCTGTTGAGCAATGGTATCTAATTCATTTCTCAATTGAAATCATCGAATATGGTTCACGGATACTATTCAAAATTAATCAGCAAGCAGCAAATCAGTCAGCTGAAATGTCCAAAATGTGATGCTGAATATGACATGCAATTGGAGACTTTTTGCAAAATTCATCACATGCTATTCATACCGTTTGTTGCAGGCAAAAAAACAGCCTATATCGGGTGTGGTAAATGCGGCACCCACTATTATCCTTCTGCATTTCCAGCTTACGAGCACCAGGCGATTGAGTTTGCCAAACAAACCAAAAAACGTTGGTATCATTTTTCAGGACTCATGCTGCTTTCCATTTTCATGATCGGGGCATTCATTTTGGTGTATACGGGATCGCAGGAAAATAAAAAGCGCATGGAAAATAATTTAACCATCCTGAAACCTAACTGCGTAATTTTTTATCATAAAGCAAAAGATGTAAATACAAGTATGTTGGTTAGCAGAGTAGAAGCAGATACTGTTTTTGTACATGAGAATACCAAATCCACGAATGGAAGTGCCTATCAAATTGACGATTCAGACAATTACAAAGGGCAGGAAACTTATTTTTTAAAAAGCGAGTTGAAAAAATGGCTAAATGAGGGTAAAATTAATGACATCACCGAACCACAAACTTATGCAGAGTAATTTTAAGACAATAAAGACATGAATTTAGTTGATCAGATTAACGCATCGAATAAGCGCAATAATAAAAAAGTAATTTTAGTGGTTGTTTTAATCTTTGTAGGATTACTGGCCGCCGCCATTTTACCCTTCTTCATCAACCCTAAAGCATTTTATGATGAAAAAAATGGAAAAGTTTATTTCGG
>SEDW01001235.1 GCA_004193325.1 Pseudomonadota bacterium
GACGAAGACGAAGCATCGAAGAGCCTTCGTAAAGGCGAGATCATCATCGGTAACATGATGCAGGAACTCGACGGCCGCGTTCGCCCGCTCGCTCTTGGTCCCTTCGCTCTTGAGGCCAGCGACAAGTCGCAGGTCTTGGATCTTCGCTACGAGATCCTCGAAAACGCCAGCGTGAAAAAGCTTGATGACGAAGTCCTGAATCAACAAGAAGCTTTCGTTATCGGCCTTTACCTCGACATCATCGACGCTATGCTCGACGAGTCCAATGAAGACGAAAGTCGTCATTGATTAAATAGAAAAGGCCCCGGAACCATGCTCGGTTCCGGGGCCTTTTAGCGTCTGGACTATTTCACCATCTCCGAGATAATGCCTTTTTCGAGAGTTGGGTCACCGAAGTTATCGAGTGGTCCGTTACCGTTCTTGAGGCCAAGGGCAGTCCCGAGGGTGTTGAGAAGTTTATTGTTCGTCTTCTTCGAGATCTGGACGAATTCGTTTTGTTTAAGAAAACCGTTGCCACTGCCTGCGATCACAGTTGGAAGATCGACGTGGGAATGAGTGAGGCCGTCACCCACTTCGGACGTCATCAGGACAAAGCCGTAGTCGAGCAGGGTTTTATCTTCGATTTTATATTTGTTCAGACCATCGATGAGATATTTAAAAAGCTCTGCATGAATCACATCGTATTTCGCTTGAACGGCTCGCTCATTGGCGCCGCCGCTGTGCGAGTTCGCATGCTGGGCGGGTAGGGTTTCGTTGTTCCAGCGATAGCCGGTTTCGCCGATGATGTCGAGGATCTGCAGAGTTCCTGCCTTCGCAGCCCCAGTCGCCATAGCAAGAACCATGACGTCCATGTGCATCTTGATAACGTCCGGCATACTCTCACCATAGCTCGTAGCCGATCCACCGTCTTGCAGCTGTTTCACTCGAGCATCGCTGAGTGAAGCGATGACTTTTTCCGTATCACGAACGCTGTCAACGTGCATTTCCAAACGCAGTTTGTCTTCTTTGCTGAGGAGAGGGCTGGCCATCAGTTCTTTTAATTCCTGACGAACATAATCGTTCACGCTAAGGCGTGTCTCAACCAAAGGATCCACGCCGGTGGATGCAACTCCGAAGAGGCGCTTATACGCATTGAATGGGCTGCGTTCACCCGTCCGCA
>SEDW01000231.1 GCA_004193325.1 Pseudomonadota bacterium
GTGGTGCTCTTCGATGAGCCTACCAACCATTTGGATTTGAGATCTGTACTCTGGCTCGAAGGCTTTTTGCGCGATGCGCCCTTCGCTTGGGTCGTCGTGAGTCACGATCGTCTCTTCCTCGACCGTACTGCCAAGCGCGTTCTGGAAATCAATCCGATGTATCCGGGCCATAACCATGGCGAAACCGGTAACTACAGCGTTTTTATGGAAAAACGGTTTGTCTATTTGAAGGACATGCAGCAAAACGCAGCGAGTCTTGCCAACAAACTTCGTAAAGAAGATATCTGGCTCTCTCGCCAGCCCAAGGCGCGTGGAACGAAATCCCAGGCTCGTATCGATGCAGCGATGAACATGAAAGCGGAGATGAGCGATCTCAACAGTCGCCTTCGCACCAGTTCGAGCGATATCGATTTTCAAAACTCCGGACGTAAGAGCAAGCAGCTCGTCGTATTGAAGGGCATTTCCAAAGCCTACGGTGAGAAAAAACTCTTCGAAGAACTCGATTTCATCATCGGTCCGAAGATGGTTCTTGGTATTCTCGGCGACAACGGAACGGGTAAATCCACGCTCCTTAAAGTCATTCAGGGCGAAATCCCTGCCGACAGCGGTGAGCGTTCGATTGCACCTAACCTCGAACTCGTCTACTTCGATCAGGGCCGTGAATCCCTTAATCCCGAATGGACTCTGAAGCGCGCAATCAGCGATGGTCACGATTCAGTGATCTTCCAGGATCGTCCTATTCATGTGGCTTCATGGATTCGTCGCTTTCAATTCAAGGTGAATCAACTCGATCAGAAATTGAGTTTTCTTTCGGGTGGTGAGCAGGCGAAAGTCTTGATCTCCCGCCTTATGCTTCGACGCGCTGATGTTTTGCTTCTCGATGAGCCAAATAACGACCTCGACATTGATACGCTCGAGATTTTGGAAGAGAGCCTTGAGGATTTCCCGGGCGCAATCATTCTCATCTCACACGATCGTTATTTGCTTGAACGTCTCTGCACTCACTTCCTAAGGCCGATCAGGAGCTGACTGATGCTGCCAAGGCCTGTGAGGACCAGGCGACGTCTGCCACGGGCTTGATGGCTGCCACCCAACGCCTCACCGCTGCCCAGTTAACTCTTGATAATCTCTACGAACGCTGGGGTTTTCTCGAAGCCAAGCTCGCTGGTAAAAAATGATCTCGGGTAAGAATTTTTCGCCTGTAAATTCATGAACGTATCTTTAATTATTTAAGTTTTCCCAAAAGATTCCGACTAGGAAAAGTCTGGAATCTTATGGGGAGCTTTGATGATGCGTCTATCAGTAGCCGTCGCGCTAAGTTTGAGTCTTGTAACCTTCGCATGTAAGAAAAAAGAGAGTGGGAACGCAGCCGGAACAAGCCCATCGACGACCACCCCCGGCCAGGTCTCTGATGGCAACGCCAGCGGTACGACACCAGCGGCAGGCGGCACAGTCCTTCCATCGAGTTGCAAGGTAGCTGTCGATTGCCAACAGGCTCTCCCAGATCTTGGTAAGGCTGCAGGCTTCAAGAAAGCCGCAAACAAATTCATTTCTGAAAATTCTATCAAAGGCGGCGTTCACCGCGGCCGCGATGCGATGATCAATGAGGGGCAAGATCCCTTTCTCATCGCGAAATTTGCTTATAGCCTCAGCGAAAATGATGTCAAAGGCGAAGAAGTTGATATCTATCTTTCCAAAGGCTGCGAAGCCGGTTGGTCGAAGATCGGTACCGAACTCACCAGCGAAAACGGAACCAAGCGCACGATGGATGGCGTCGAGGATAACGGCGGCTACATCATGACCACTGCGAGCAAACTCGGTGTTGCGAATCTCGCTGTCGGCCGTCATCGCTTTCTCTTTGTATTGAAGGCAAACAATGAGTGGACCGAACTCTACGTCGAAGTCCTCCCTAAAACCAACGCGGTTATTGTCACTGATATCGATGGAACTCTCACGGCCTTCGAAGAAGCAGCTGCTACCGAGATCATCGGCATCAAACCCGAAGCTCACGTGGGCGCGGCGGATATGATCCGTTCGTTCTATCACCGCGGCTACAACATCTTTTATCTCACTGCGCGCCCAGCCTTTCTCATGTCGAACACACGCGAATGGTTGAATACTCGCGGCTTCCCGCCAGGAACGATCCACACGACCACGCTAAAAGCCGGTGCCACAGGCGAAGCGGCCGCAGCTTTTAAAGTCACCGAACTCGCTCTTTTGAAGAAGAACACCGGCGTCGTGCCAGCTTATGCTTTCGGTAATAAGCCATCAGACGTCAAAGCGTTTGCCACATCGGGAATCGATGCTGCAAACAGTTACTTCTATAAAATAGAAGGCGACACCACAGGCGCAAAGATCAACACGGACTATCGTGCCCTCGTGCCGATGGCTCAGGCGGCTCCTTCGCTCTGCCCATGATTTCCAGACTTTCAGAACATGAGCCCAGGCCCAGCGCCTGGGCTTTTTTTTTGGGAAAGCTATTGAGACCAGGCCCTCCACTCTGCGATACTCCCCAAAGATTCAGGAACGCGAAGAGGTGGAAGATGAGCCAAACGGAAAAGAAATCGATTGCCGTGTTATGCAGTGGTGGTGACGGTCCCGGAATGAACGCTGCGCTCCGCTCTGTGGTCCGCAGCGCGTTCAAGTCGGGCGTTGATGTCTACGGCGTCTACAAAGGCTACGAGGGCCTTCTGGAGCGTTCGGTTGTGCCGCTTGATCTGGCATCGGTTGGTAACATCATTCAGCGTGGTGGTACTTTCATCTACACCTCAAGGTCCCCGCGTTTTATGGAAGCCTCCCACCGGGCCAAAGCCGCTGAGTATCTGAAAGAGCTTGGCGTGATGGGTCTCGTTGTCATTGGCGGCAACGGCTCTTTTAATGGCGCGCATCTGCTTCACACAGAGCATAAGATTCCGGTCGCCTGTATTCCCGGCACGATTGACAACGATATTCAAGGCACAGAGTTTACGATCGGCTTCGATACCGCCACCAACACAGCCGTCGAGGCTATCGACAAGATTCGTGATACCGCCACGTCTCATGAAAGAACGTTTCTCGTCGAAGTCATGGGTCGATCGGCCGGCGGCATCGCCATCACAGTCGCAATAACCACCGGCGCAGAAGCGGTGATTTTTCCTGATCGCAGTGTGGACTTGGCTAATGTGGCAACTGCTGTCACCCGCGGTGTGGCTCGGGGCAAAAAATCCTCGATCATCATCGTGGCCGAAGGCGAGAAAGAAGGCCTTGGACATGACTATCAAAAAATTCTAAAAGACCAATATCAGCTCGATACACGTCTTTGTATTCTCGGGCACATTCAGCGGGGCGGAAACCCCTCGGCGCGGGATCGTTTCCTCGGATCAATTATGGGCAGTATGGCTGTCAAGGCTCTGCTTGATGGGGAACAGGCGGTCGCGACTGTTGTGCGAGCGGGGCAGTTTCAAATCGCGCCCTTATCAGAATGTCTGAAGAAGAGAAACGAGTTCGATACGAGTCTTCTTGAACTCCTCAACACACTTGCCCTCTAAGGATACGATATGGCTGTTTTTCCGGATAATCTCAACATCGACGAAGTGAATGCCAACTGGCTGCCGAAGCTCGACAAAAGCTTTGGCCTCAAAGTCGTTTCTATCGAAGCGGATAAATTATCCGCGGAAATGAAAGTCACCGAAGCGCTTCTCCAGCCCTTCGGATTGATGCACGGTGGCGTGAGCTGTGTGCTGGGGGAAAGTCTGGGATCTGTCGCAGGCGGAATGACTTTGCGAGATCCCAATCTCACCGTAGTGGGACAGAGCCTCTATGCTTTGCATCTGCGGCCTGTGCATCTCGGTATGACTCTTCTCGCTGAGGCTACTCCCCAGCATGTGGGAAGGCGCAGTCAGATCTGGGATATCCTTTTGCAGGATAAGGAAACGCGAAAGCCGACGGCCAAGATCACCCTGACCCTTGCCGTGATTGAAAAGCCTGACACTAAGAAGCGATGAAGGTGTAGAAATACGCCGGCGGGATCTCTTCGTTCGATTGAAAGAGGAGCACGATGAGTTCGTGACGATCATGCCCATTCGAATTGAGAATGATCGCATGACTTTCTTCGAAGAGCTGAATAGCCAACGGATGGCTATCGGGAATCGATTGAAAAAAGTCGATAAGTTCCTGCCGCGCCATGATCTGACCCGAGAGGTCGACGGACAGGCTAAAAACGTGAGCGTCGTGCCCGTAGCGAAGCTGCTTTAGCTTTTGATGATCGCTCTGACCGCTCGTTATCAGATTTTTACGGCGAATCTCGAGGAGCGCTTCAGCCAGGGTCAGAACATTCTTTTCGAGATCCTTCGTCAATCCCGCCTGTTCGATATCGAGACGCAGGCCTTCCCACTGATCGAGAGAATGAGTCCGCATATCCAACGGACGTTCTTTAATCGCAGATCCCCACATCAAATACTTTTCGATGCCAAAGATATCGGACGATGAGAGCTTCATCAAATGCGTGAGCAGAATCTTTTGAAGAATGGGTTTTGGTAGATCGAGCGTCAGGACCTGATCGAGCATGGGATACTGCTTTTGATAGGTCGTGGCCGCAAGCATCTCCCGTTCACTGAAGGCTACAAGAGTGGCTTTGGGATTGAGTTCGTGAACTTCCCCAAGGCGATCGACAAAACTGTCTTCGATGACGATGAGACGCGAGGGCGCTGTCTTCACAGTTTCGAGAAGGGCTTCGATCGATTCCGACATTCTCAGATCGAGGCGGGCGCCGCCGATGGAGGATTTGAATGTGCGCTGGTAGCGTTTATTGGCTGACAAGACATCGATCGTCTCATTCACCCGCGGTTTCTCGTCGGGAGTGGTGAGGGTCGACTGATCAAAGATGAGCAGGAGATCGTCGATTTGAGTCGCCATGTCTCCGGCTTCGGAGGGACTTGGGTCATCGTGTAGTTTTTGCAGACGTTTCACGATACGGGGGATCAAGACCTTCTTGATCTCGGTGATGCGGAGAAGCAGGTTGTCCTTTTCCTGAGCGACTTCCGAGGCCTGCTGCTTTTGGCGAATAAGGATTTCAACTCGTTCTTCCAGCCGGGCGTGAGTGAGCTCAAGTTCTTTGGCCTGATCCGACAGAGCTTCCGTACGGCGATCCACTTCTCGCTGGAGTTCTAGATTTCGTTTTTTCGCGTTAGCGGTCCGAACCTGCTCAGCCTTGGTCTGCTCGACGATGCTCTTATTCAATAGAAGCATTTCGGTAAAACAGATCATGACGAGAAAGGCCCAGGGGCTGAGGAGAAAGGGCGTCTGGCTTTCAAAATGATTGTAAACATCGACGCCGATGAAGATGGCGAGAAAGGCCGTGGCAATCGCCATGGTTCTTGCAAAGGGCCTTTGCTTGGCTGCCGCTTCAAAGACGAGCAGGAGGGTCACGAGGCAATTGATCATCGCCAGCGTGGGAAGATTTGGAAAAATATTTTGCTTGAAGATAAGGGGCGACACTGTAGCGACGATCTGAATGATAAAACAGATGATCACGTTGAGCGCAGCGAATTTTCGGGCAATCTTGTTTCGGCTGCCGATCAGTTCCTCGAAGAAGAGGAGGTAGGTGACGAAGATAAAAAAGCCAAGGCTGGTGCGGAAACTCACAGCATCCGTCACGACCAGGTTAGCCAGATCCATTCCGGAGAGGAGGAAAAGGCCGATGAGCAGGGCGTGAGTGCCGAAGAAGAGCAAAGCCCAGCTAAAGACCGCAAAGTTTAGGACCAGGCTCAATAAACCCACAAAACTGATGAGGACAGCACTGATAATCTGCGGCGCGGATCCGACAAGGTAGTACCAGATCGCGTTGTTTTGAGTTGTGAGCTGAAATGTTTTGCAGGACAGTTCAAAACGCTGCTGGCCCGACATTCTCACTTTAAAGTAAATGGCAGACGGACGCTGCGCCGAGCGAAGATTGCTAAAGCCAAAGATCGAATCGCCTTTGGCAATCGCATCGGAGCCATTAATTTTTTGGGTGTCCTGGTAGATCGCTTCGATGTTATCGCAGCTCCTCGCGAGGATTCGGTCAAAACTCGTATCTACGGGGAGCGGATAGCGTAGCCATACCCTCGCATCAGCATCAAGGATTCCCGGCAAATTCAGGCGATCTTCGAAGTTTTTCTCAGGCGGTGGAGCTTCGGTCTTGCCGTCCGCATCAAAAAAGAAAGCGTCGGCTTTTTCCGACTCGAGATTGATGGATTTGGGATTACGACAGGAGCTGGCCACTAAGGCCAGGACCAGGAGGAAGAGATAAGAAAAGGTCTTCTTCATGGCGTGTCACGCTCCATGAAGTAGTGAAAGCACTTTGAGATACTTTAAGATGATATCCCGGCCGAGACCACCAAAGGGATCATCGATGGAAAGAGCGAGGATTGTGCCGTCATAGCCGTAGCGAAGGCGCGCGTACTCGGAGGGTTCCAGCTCGACGCTGACGGAACGGGTCAGGTGATTATAACGAGATTGTTTGGTTACGGGATCGACCGGAGCATCATAGATCGCGTTCATGAGGAGTTCGTCAGCAAGGTGGTGAGCTTTACGTGTCATGCTACTCGTCAGGCCGGCCTTGAGAAGATCCACATCGAGCTGTTCGAGGGCGCGGCTTCGCGAATTGTTCCCCGTGATGATGGTCTCTTTGATGTCGACACCCCAATCAAGGTATTTTTCGATACCAAAGACATCGTTACTGAGGATTTTGGTCGAGGTGACGATGAGATTGCGCTGCATGAAGAAGGTCGGTTCCGACTGCTGAAAAATCAAATGATTGAGATGCTTACTGTCTCGCAAGGCATCGATTGAATTGGTAAATTCGCCTTCACCTGAAAGAATGATCTGAATGTCTGGATAACGGGAATGAATGCTCTCGATGATATCCATCTGCCCTGAGCAGATCACGAGAAGCTTTGGCTGTTCCTCGGTCAGATGACTCTTCATTTCTTCGGCACTATCGAAACACTGCACCCGAAGCTTCGAGCTGTTGAGTGCATGTTTATAACTGGTTGCAACATCCCGATTGTCCATCAGGATCCAGACGAGTTTATTATTCACGGCCTCAATGTCATCATGAAGACGAGCAAAGGGGTCGAGCGCACTGGCGAGCTTATGGATCGACAGACTCAGGTTTCGTAGGCTGTCCCTGTCGAAATTCAGACGAGTCAATTCTCTCTTCTCGATGATCTCAGGAAGAATTGAGTTTTTGATTTTGCTGGCTTTCTTCAGCATCGCGCCCTGCTGCAGGAGCAGATCATCCAATCGCTTGAAAGCCAGGCGAAGAAGAATATTTTTCTCTTCGAGCTCCACATTTGATTCTTCCAGAATACGGTTGCGTTCGCGAAGTCTCAGCTCTCGATTGCGGACTTCCGCCTCAAGACGAAGCGTGTATTCTTCAACATCATTGCGATTTTGTAGATTGACGTTATAGATGCTGAAAAAGCGTTCTTTGGAAAAGCTCGTCATGGCACAGAAGATGTAGAACATCCCGCCGATGGCCGTTGCATGCACGGCATCGCTGTAGAAGAGCCGCGAAAGTGTGTCAACACCGAGCCCAAGGATAAGGCCCATCAAGCCGATCCAAAAAAGGCGGCGCGCGGTGTTTTTGGAGTAGAGAAGATGGACAACCATAAAAGGAATAAGACAGACAAGCTCCACCAGAACGATATTGGTGTAGAGCTTGCGCGTGACGAGATAGAATTCATTAAAGCCGAGCATCAGGAGCAAAAAGCTTGAGCCAGCGAGGATTATGTTAAGCCAGGCAATCACAGGCAGCGCCTGATACTTCTGGTCAAAGCGGCGATAGAGAAAGATCAGGATCGAGATTGGAGCCGCAAACATGCAGAACGTAAAAGAGTTGAACACTTCGCGGTTGTTGAGATTGATAAAGTGGAGAACCTGCGTGTTGAAGACGAAGTATCCCCCCATAAAGAGGTAGAAGAGGCCAGC
>SEDW01001236.1 GCA_004193325.1 Pseudomonadota bacterium
GCTGTGGACGCAATCATTTCACCCTTCGCACACGGTAACCAGTTCTGGCTCTATGGTGAGGCCGATTCTGTTGATAAGAAGACTCTTGCCGCACTGCGCAAAGCCGGTCTCGGTAAATATGTGGGACCGATTCACGCCGATACCAACGGTCCGCACTTTGAAATCGATGAGAAATGCTGGGAAGACAATCAGAGTGTGAGCCACTGTGTGGAAAACTACTTCGATGAAATCGTCCGCATGGGCAAAGGGATCGTGCCTTTCCATACTGAAGACGAACGTAGCTATGAACTCATCCATGACCTCATCCCTGAACTCACCGCCTACGGCTTTCATTTCAAGCGCCTCGACGAAATTCCCGATTTACGACTGGCGCTAACCACCGGCGGCGGAACTGCTGATGCGACTGAGACTGCGGAGGCTTGCAATGACTACGAATAAGCCTCTCTATGCCGTGTCTTTGGCTCTAGCTCTTGGACTTGGATCATTAGTGTTGCCCATAGCTGGCGAGCAGGCCTTTGCTCAGCAGAGCTGCGACGTGCGGGAATATGCGGAATTTGTCGCCTATGCGCAGAGTCTTCATCCCTTGGCAGAAAATCTTGGCCGCCGCATGATTCAGTGCGGAAATCGCGACTATCGCGAGAGTTCATTCTACTGGTTGAGCTTTTATTATGCGATGACGGGCAAGGCCGAGAAGAACAAGGGCCTCGCGAGTCTGATGCCGCGTGAGACGGATACTTCGCCCAAGGCCCAGTCGCAGCGCTCGGCGCTTCTCGGTGAAACGGCGACTCTGATCAGCAAAGTCGATACAGCGACCCAAGGCTATGTGGATGATCCTTGGATACTTATGACCCTGGCTCGTTCGCAGACCAATCTTGAGCAGTATCCACTCGCTTATGCGAACTATACCCGAGTTCTGAAACTCAAAGAGGATCAGGACGCGGCCGAGATTGAACTACTATTTGCCTATATTCGTGCGAAAGACACAGAGTCGGCTGAGAACAAGCTCGCGGCTTTGAAGCGCTACAATCCCTCGCCCTACATGCGCCAGTCGCTCGAACGTGCTGAGAAGCTTCTCCGCGTGGAAAAACCTGAGCACGGTGGCGAGCGCCACGATTTTCTATCCCTTGCCTATGTGCAGGAGCGTGACAACCTCGGTTA
>SEDW01000232.1 GCA_004193325.1 Pseudomonadota bacterium
ACGCCTTCCCGTTTACGAATGGAAAGGTTTCCTCGAGATGAGTGATTACAGCGATTTTGTAAAACCAGATCCGCAAAGCATGACCTACGGGAAATATCTCAAGGTTCATGATCTCCTCGCTCTCCAGGCGGAACTCTCCTCGCCCAAAGAACACGACGAAACTCTCTTCATCATCATTCACCAGGTCTATGAACTCTGGTTCAAGCAGATCCTCCACGAGCTCGACAACATGGAAAACATGTTAGGCGAAGACAAGCTCGGTGGCATGATTCGTTCGTTGAGCCGTATCGCTTCGATTCAACGTGTACTCATTCAGCAGATTGAAATCCTTGAAACGATGACGCCAAACGAATTCAATCGATTCCGCTCGAATCTTAATCCGGCCTCAGGCTTTCAATCCTATCAGTTCCGTGTTCTTGAATTCCGTCTGGGAATGAAGAACGTGGCTCATCTCAATTTCTTCGCCCACGATCCAAGGGCTCACGCTCAGATCGAAGTCGCGATGAACAAGCCGAGTCTCTACGATCATTTCCTTGGCTATCTCAAACGCAAGGGTTTTGCGATTCCAGAGGCTGTTCTGAATCGGGACGTCAAAGCCGTGCACGAACTCGATCCGACGATCGCGCGTATCTTTACCGACGTCTACGAAAAGCCCGACGACAATTATCAGCTCTACATCGCAATCGAAGGTCTCTATGATCTCGACGAATTTCTCATCCTCTGGCGTTTCCGTCATGTGCAGATGGTTCGCCGCATGATCGGGGATATGGGCGGCACCGGTGGATCGCTTGGTGCACGCTACCTGCAGTCCACGCTTCCATGAGTCTCAATGAAGTGACCTTGAATTTGCCGAACTACCCCATGGAAGAGTTGGCAAAGATTCGCCAGCGGCTGATCGACAAGAATCAAAAAGTTTACGACTTCGGAACCGGCGATCCTAAGATTCCGACCTGGGAACCGATCCGTAAAGCGATGCTCGATGCGACGACATCCATCAGTCAATACCCATCGTCGTCGGGTTGTCCTGAGCTTGTGAAAGCGATCTGGACCTACTGCGAACGCCATTTCAAAGTGCAGCCAAAAAAAGGTCTCGATATCCTCGCGACCAACGGCTCAAAAGAGGCGATCTTTCACATTTCCCTCAATCTCATCGGACGCGCTGGCGGCAAAAAAATCATTGCCTATCCGGACCCGGGATACCCTGTTTATAGAAGCTCCTGCCTCTTCGCCGGCGGCACGCCTTATCCGATTGAACTCAACGAAGCCAACGGCTTTCAAACCGAACCCTGGAAATTACCGAAAGACGTGCAGGACAATTGCGCAGCCCTATGGATCAACTATCCACACAACCCCACCGGCGCTCTGATGGAAGAATCTCACCTCCATAAGATCATCGCCTGGTGCAAGGAAAAGGACGTGGTCCTCCTCGCCGACGACTGTTACCTCGATATCTACTCGCCGGAGTGGGATAAGACTGGCCAAAGACCTGTGACTCCAATCATGTTCACCCATGAGAATGTCATCGCGTTCATGAGCCTTTCCAAGCGCTCGGGCATGACGGGTTACCGCAGCGGCTTCATCATCGGCGATCAGAAGTTGATGCCAGCCATTGCCAAGGCTCGCGCGAACATGGGCGTAGGCACACCGACAGCCATTCAAAAAGCAGCGGCCGTAGCCTGGGCCGATGAAGATCACGTGGCCGAGCGCCGTAAGATCTTTGCCAAGCGCATCGACCTCGCTTACCCCTACCTCCATAAGCTGGGTATGATCGACACGAAACCTAGCGCAACCTTTTACCTCTGGTGCAAGGTTCCTAATGGTCAGGACGATGTCGAATTCTGTTTGCGCCTTGCCGAGCTCGGCGTGATCGCAAGTCCATCGCAGTGGTTGAGTGAGGGGATCAAAGGCTTTGTGCGTTTTGCTCTCGTGCCCGACGACAAGGATACAATCGAAGCGATGGAAATTATCGCCAAATATCTTAAAAAATAAACTGAACGAGAAAAGAGCTGCCCTTCGATGAAGGGCAGCTCTTTTGCTTTGCATAAAGTCTTAGAGATGAAATTCTTTGAGCAGATGATCCGCAACCGGATTTTGCAGACGGCGGTCGGCAACGATGATCCAGACTTCTTCGAAAATCCCCGGCAAAGCGCCAATCGGCAAAAGTTCCTTGGACGCTCCCACTGAGTGATTGGTCGTGTCTGCAAGAGGCACAATGCCAAGGCCATGCACACACATCAGGCGCTGTAGACTCGTGTCCTGAACTTCGGCCACGACATCAATCGTGACGTTATTCGATTTTAGATAGAATTCTATCGAGCGGCGCAGCGAGATATTGTGATTGCTCAAAATGAAGGGTTGGCCGTTCAGGGAAGCCGGAAAACCCTTCGCGAGTTTTTGAAACTTCTTGTCCCCATAGAGATGAACGGGTGCCTGGCCCACGCGGCGACTGAAGAGGCCCTGCTGTTTGCTCTGCGTCAGAGGATGATTTGTCAGCAGGAGATCGAGACGGTGCGCCTTGAGTTCTTCCAGGAGATGATCCGAACTTCCTTCAATACAACTCACATGACAACTGCGAAAGGTCTGGGCGGATTGAATCAGCTTTAAGACATAGTCTTTTGGAATAGAGTCCATGCAGCCGATCTGAATCTCGTGACGATCACTTCGACGATTGTCATTCAAGGTGTCCATCATCTCGCTGCCGAGCCTGAAGATCTCGTTGGCGTAATCGAGCGCGACCTGACCTGCCTCGGTGAGATGCAGACGTTTTTTGGTGCGTTCAAAAAGGGCAAAGCCAAGATGATCTTCAAACTGCTTGAGCTGAGTGGAAAGCGTTGGCTGGCCAAGACGCAGTTTCTTAGCGGCTTTGGCGATCGCTCCTTCATGGGCTATCACAGTGAAGTAATAGAGATGATGGTAATTTAGCCACTGCTTATCCATGGGTATCCTTCACTTGGGAGCGTCATACTCAGTGACACGCTCAGCTTGATAGACGGGATTTGATTTGCTCTCCGAAATCTTTGAGAGATTGGTAAAGGCTGGATCGCCAGCTAGAGCTTTCTCACCAGATTTGGCCGCATCAATGTGCTTCCATTTGATCTGGTCGATCCAGACCTTTTGCTCTTTGTCGTAGAAGAGGTTGCGCTTCTCAAATCCCTTGATCTTCGCCAGGGCAGGATTAAGAGCGTCGAAATCTTTTTTCGCAGCTTCGAACGTTACGTCAGACTTAACGTTATAGAAACGGGTGGTATAGACATCAGGTCGACCACTTTGAGCCGCAAAGGCCTGAGCGCTCAAAAAAATGGAAGCCATCGCAACAAGGATTTTCATAATATTTCCCTTCAGTATCGCATCTGAGGATATTCCGTTAGGGGATGATCATATCACCAAGAAAGAAAGGAGGAAAAGAATGAATTGGGGATGAATAGGCATTTCCGCCAGTGACCCTTGAGCCAGCGGCAATTCTCACCTTTTTCTTAAAGAATATACTTATTCCGACCGGGCTTTGAGAACTTCGACGAAGATTTCGCGAACGTTAAACGATTCGCCGAGACTCTCGAGATGTTCGTAGAGCGAACTCAAAAAGAGACCGAAGGCAAAGAAGTTTGGATGAAGACTCGTCTTGTTTCGTTTGCAGGAGAGAAAGATCTGATGAAAGGAATCCCGGAAATCCTTCATTTTGAACTGCACAGCTTTCTGCGATCCATCACCAAACTGCTTACGGAAAAGATCGGCTGAATGTTCGAGCTGCAGTTCGGCAAGGCCTTCGAGATACAAGGCATCATCGGCAAGGTAGTAGCCGCGATAGACCTTTCGCATAGCGTTGAGGAAGGTTTCATCCCAACGTACGATCCAGGCTCCTGGCTTCCAGTTGCATTCTTTCGAGAGCCATTCAAAGGTTGAGCTGCGAAGATCGATCCAGGCGAGTGGGTTATGCATCAGCTGACCGAAATAAAGGCTCAGAAGGATGCGGCCTTTGCCCTGTTTCGAAAGGGACGTCAACATTTCGCTCGACGCCTTATCCATGCGAAAGTTAACGGGCAGACGCATGTCGTTGATAAGGGATCGAACGATAGCCTCCTCTTCGGGATGCTTAAGCTTCGCGTAGGTCTTGCCCAATTGGGTGGTCTGGCGGGCGATGTCGAGGGCCGGCACGACTTCAAAAAACACAGGGGAGAGGTAGTCCATAAAATGGGACCACTCATTGCCTTGAATGCCGCGAAGGAAACTCCCAATCATGCTGACCTCTTTCCCAAAAAGTACCTGCATCGATTCAACGCTTTTTGACGAAAAATGCAAGGCCCAGATCACGGCTCTGCATAAGTCTTGCATCAAGAAAGCTCTCGCCTGTACAAGAAAAGACATTTCCAAGGCAAAATAATCCCCACTTTTTCGTCCTTGACCAATTGACATAGGCTGGACCCCGAGAGAGTGAACGATACGAAGGATAGGCTCATGAGCAAAGATAAAAGCTACGCCCTGCACTGGTTTCGGCGCGATCTGCGGGTAGCCGGAAACCCAGCCCTGAGCCGTATGCGCGATGAATATGAAGGCCGAGTCGTCGGGATTTTTTGTTTTGATAAGAAGTTTCTCGCCCGGCCTGACTTCAGCCATGCGCGCTTTCAATTTTTTCTGTCAACCCTCGCGGCGCTCCGGCAGGAACTCCTCGATCTCGGCTCCGACCTCATATTTTGTGATACCGGCCCCGACGAAGCTTTTGCCACCCTCTTCGACGAATTAAAAAAGGAAGGCAAAGCTCTGCCCACCTCCTTGTCTTGGAATCGCGACTATGAACCCTACGCTCTGCTGCGGGACGATCGTATGAAGGATTGGTTTCATGAGCAGGGTGTTCACACCGCGACGGCCAGGGATCACATTCTGGTCGAGCCGCACGAGATCGTGAAGAAGACCAAGCCTATCGGTCCTTATCAGATCTTCACGCCTTATTCTAAGAAGTGGATGGAGCAGTTTGAGTCAGAGGAGATCATGGAGCGGCTCGAGGAGCAGCGCAAAGGTCTCGCTCATATGCGTAAGGTGAAAAAGGGAACGGTTGAAGTCCAGTATTCCCTCAATTGGAAAAAGCTCCTCGGCAAGCCGCATGCAGGCTGGGAGATATTTGAAGCCTATTCCAAAGCCAACGAGAAAAAAGTCACAATCGATATTCCAAAAGCTGGAAGCGTGGCGATCCTGGCGAGCCTTGAAGAGTTTCGTAAACGCATGGACGATTTTGCAGAGGCGCGTGATGTCCCGAGCATCAATGGAACCTCGCACTTTTCCATCTACTTTAAAAATGGCTCTCTGACGAGTGCTCAGGCCATCGCTTATTATGAGCTGCATAAGAAGCCAAAACTCACTAAAGGCGAGGCCAAGTTTTTGTCAGAATTGATCTGGCGGGAATTTGGTTACTACATCCTTACAAAGCACCCACGCGTTGAGCAGGAAGCCTTCGATGATCGCTTTCGGACTATCAACTGGGAAAATCGTGAGGATTACTTCAAGGCCTGGTGCGAGGGTAAAACCGGTTTCCCTATCGTCGACGCAGGTATGCGGCAGCTGAACGAAACGGGCTGGATGCATAACCGTGTGCGCATGATCGTGGCATCCTTTCTAACCAAGGATTTGCTCGTGAACTGGCAATGGGGTGAAAAGTATTTCATGGAGAAGCTGATCGATGGGGATTTGGCTTTGAACAACATGGGCTGGCAGTGGGCCGCGTCCACTGGATGCGATGCGCAGCCCTATTTCCGTATCTTTAATCCAAGTCGGCAGTCGACCAAGTTTGATCCGCAGGCGCTCTATATCAAAGAATTTATTCCGGAGCTGAAAAATGTTCCGGCCAAGGCGATCCATAACCTCACAGAAGCGACCAGACCCAGGGCCTATCCTGCACCGATCGTCGATCACGACAAACAGCGTTTGAAAGCCCTCGAGATCTATAAGGTCAGGGCCAAGCGTCAGTAACGGCGACCCCATTTGAAGAGCGCCACACCTTTACTCACATTTGTCTCTTCGTTCGTCTCAGCGGTGGTCTCAAAGGACCAGTTTTCGCTGAGGCGTTTTCTGATACCCACCGACTGATTCGCGCCGCCAAGATCCGATCCCACTGAGAGGGATAGGCCTTGAGCCAATTTCACTCGTGCCCGGAATACGCCCGTGTAGGGGTTATAACCCACGCTGTCGATCGGAGTCGACGCGAGGTAATACATCGAAAGAAGGCCAAGCGCACCATCGACCATCGC
>SEDW01001237.1 GCA_004193325.1 Pseudomonadota bacterium
TCGCGTTGTGCGGTGCTTGATCTTTGTCCTGAGGGCCAGAGCCGTATGCAGTCTTCTCGTCCGTCGCCACCTCTTATCCTTGAGGAAGGACCAGCTCTCTTCCCTCAATAAGAAGCGCTAATTTAGGCAGTGACCAGGATCTGGTCGCCTGCCAGCGGCTGAAACAGGCGTCGGCCGTCTCTTCAAATGACAAGGTTTTCGACAGTTTAAACACGAAAAATCAGCTGCTTAGCCAGGGGTGAAGGAAGATTCACACGGCTCGCAATCAACGGCCACGGCCCTTGGCGCACGAATTGCTTTAGTCATCAACTGTGACTCGTTGATACTCCATTTCGTGCATAAGGATGAAGCCATGAGACTTACATCAAAAATCTCCCTGCTCCCAATCTTCATGTCATCTCTACTGTTCTCATGTGGCAAGTCCGATGAATCCGCTCTGAACACTGAAATCAGTGGTCAGGCAGCAAATGTGCCGAGCGGAATACTAGGTCAGGGCTTTCGTAGCGATACCAATACTTTGATCATGGGTAACTGCGTGACTGCCGATCGCGTCTTTGCAGGTAACGTTGAAGGCAACGTCGAATACAAAGAAGACTTGAGTTTCGACGAAGTTCTCGACACGATCTCAGGCGGCTTGAACCTCGGTGTTAAATTTAAAATCTTCGACGTCAAGGGGGCTGCTGAGTATGCTTCGAAAGAAGCGTCCGATGATTTTAGCTCAACGATATCCATCATAAGCTCTGCCGACCTCAAGCGAGCGACAATGAATTCCAATACAGTGAAACTCACTGACCTCGGGCGATCGGCAGTGGATGCTGCCGGCAATGTGAAAAATTCTGTGCTGCAAGACTGCGGCGATGAGTTCGTCAGCCAGATCACCTACAGCGCAAAGCTCTTCATCAATGCAAAGTTTCGTTTCCAGAGTGCCCAGGATAAAGAAGAATTCAAGGGCAATGCCTCGGTTAGCCTTGCAGGTCTTGGTGAACTCGGCGGTCAAATCAGCAAACTTAGTGACAAGCTGAAAAAGACCACGAGCGTATCGATCACAGCTCGTCAAATCGGTGGTAGCCCTGAGAAGCTGGGACAAATTCTGCACTCATCGGTCTTGACCTGTAATCTCGCTGAATTCGAAACAAAATGTAAACCTATGCTCGATAA
>SEDW01001238.1 GCA_004193325.1 Pseudomonadota bacterium
GAAGTCGCGGACAAGCTGATGTCCGACTACACTTCGGCTTATGACGACACCTACTACGCATGGGGCGGTGCTTCTACCGGACCAACCAAAGACAAGACCGGTAGCTACATTCGCATCGACGGACCACGACTTTGGATCGAGCTCACCGTTCAAGGTGGAATCGTGATTCGCGGCAAGACCCACTATCACACTATCTTTCACGACAAAACTTTTGATTACGGCGGACAATTCTAAATGAAAAATCTAACGTTGGTTTCGCTTCGATCCTTTGCGTTCTCATTGATCTACTTGCTCACAAGCTTGAGTGGGACGATCGCTCTCGCCCATGATGTGAAAGGCACAGTAATCTATGTCGATCTCTGGCGAGACCACGTTAGCTTTCAATTTGAAATGCCGGTTGACGAACTTAGCTTCGCCTTCGGTAAAGATACCGAACCAGGGATAACCCCACTGCCTGCAACTACCGAGGAAATCGCGACCTACGTTCTTAACCATAGTAAGGTCCAGACTCCCGATGGAAAAGCCTTCACTCTCACCGCTCTAGTCGGTGAGAGCATTCTCCACGATTCTCGAAACTGGCAGCAGATCATCGTCAATGCCACGCCACCCGCAGGTGCCAGTCCCCGCGAATACACGCTCACAACCGACGTTATTAACCACCAAGTGGTCTCCCACCACATCTTTATCTTTCTCCGAAGTGATTTCGAAACAGGGCAGATCGCTGAGCCCGTGTATCTCGACACTCTCCATTATCAGATGCATGAGTCCCATTTCAAACGCGCGCCTGGTAGTCTCCAACTGGGACTATGGTCGATCTTTCGCCTCGGCATGTCGCACATCGCCGAAGGTACGGATCATCTGCTTTTTCTCTTTACCCTCTTACTGCCGGCCGGCCTTATGATATCGGCGAGGAGGCGTTGGGGCGAGCGAGGCAGTGCTCGACAGACCACGATTGAAATCGCCAAAATCGTCACAGCATTCACCCTTGGGCATTCCATTACACTCCTCGCTGGAACACTCGGCATCGCAACGTTACCAACTCAATTTGTAGAATCGATGATCGCCGCGTCGGTGCTCATTTCCGCAGCTCACGCTGTCTATCCGATTTTTCCCGGCAAGGAAGCACTCATCGCACTCATGTTCGGTTTGATCCACGG
>SEDW01001239.1 GCA_004193325.1 Pseudomonadota bacterium
ATGTCAGCTTGTTGAGCCTGAACCCCTGGCGCTTTAGTGCTGTCGCTGACATCGGCGCTCGTGAGCTTATCCTCAAGGCGTAGCAGATCTTGGCGAAAGGACGCCTCTCCAGCTAGGCTAAGGCCTGGACTGCCCAATAGCACGACGAGGAGAATAGATCTTTTGGCCTTAGGGAATATCATACGCCTCCAAGCTCGCTTGAGCTCTGGTATTCTGCTGCTCTGGCCGTACAAGTCTCATGCGAAAGCCTTTGCGATAGACGCCGGCCTGCACCTGAATCTTAAAGCTCTGGTCGTAGCGATGGTAGATGTTCTGATCGAGGGGAAGAGTCTTGTCACGGCGACGAACCGTGCGCGCTTCAAGTTTTAGCGTATGCTCACCCGCTTCGAGAGGACCAAGGAAGAAAGGAAGTTCTGGACTCGGAGTCCACTCGCCGCCTTCCATCGTATAGATCTTTGCGCCATCGAGATAAAAGCTCAATTCGCGAATGGATGTGAGATCTGGATCTTCAATCAAAGCTTCGATCTCGACGAGACTGCCTTTGGAGGCTGTGCTGAGGAGTTCGCCCTTCATTGATTCGATCTGACCGGAAAGTTCATCCGCTTCTTTTTCCAAGGCAGCGATTTGTTTTTCGAGACCCTGAAAGTCTTCGGCGCCAGGCAAGCGGCCTTCGAAACTACTCGTAGGAAACTTTACCGACTTCGTAGATTTAGATGCAGGATATGGATTGATCGGCTCGATTTTGAGACTCGAGGCTTCCTGTTCCATGAGCTTGCGCTCGAGGCGATCGAGAACAGAGTCCATCGCCTGAATGTTTGAATCCGCTGCATTGAGATTGCCAGCGGTCAAAAGAGTTAGAGATAGGGTCAGGGTAAGGGCTGTGGAGATTTTCATTAGCGGCCCTTATAGATTGCGAGTGTTCCCGCGTTGTGGCTCTTGAGCGCCTGCTTGGTCTTGGCCGAGAGACTCTCGGGCACGATGATCTCAAAGCCTGCAGGAAGCATTTTGCCCCGGTGCGAGCTGTAGGCGTTCGGAAGAAGGCATTCGTTATATTCTTTGAGAATCTTCTCGTCGAGCGGGGTCATGTTCACGATCTGAGCGACACTGATTGGTTTTTCAATGCGGATGTGATCGATTTTCATCGGGTTATTCACTTT
>SEDW01001240.1 GCA_004193325.1 Pseudomonadota bacterium
ATTTCCTACGAAGCGGATAACATCTCTCAGACCGTCACGGTTGAACCCTGGGTGAACTTTGATCGCATCGAGGAAGTGATCGTCCTCGAGAATAACGACAAAGAACTGCAGAAAATCATGGAGACCGCAGGCGAAGACTGGCTGAACAAGCCATTTAACGAAAACGAACAGGGAGCGGGTTGACCCATGGATAGTCTGATCAGACGCAATGGTTTCTCGCTGGCGCGTGGACAACTCAATGGCTGGAAGCCGCGGCCGAACACAGGTTCGCTCCCTAAAGATATTCTCTTCATGCTCGTCATCGTTTTCGTGCAGACGACGATCCTGCCGACCATCTTCGGAACGGCCGGAACCTTTGATCTCATCACGCCCTGGCTCGTGGTCACGGCGATTCGTCAGCTGCCTCTGCAGGCGACGATTGTTGCGATGGTGGGAGCCTTTACACTCGAAACCAAACTTGCAGTCCCGGCGGGAATTTATCTCTGCTCCTACTGGATCCTGATCAACATTTTCTTTCAGATTCGTCCGGCCCTCTCCTGGCGCTACCGTACGCCCTGGGCTGTGTCTTATGCCCTGTCGGCGCTTTGGATTGTGCTCTTTGAGACCTTTATCCTGAGTTTTTCGCAGGAAACCTGGGATTTCTCCTTCGGATTTGTCGTTCAGCAATTGGCGAAGATCGTCGTTGCCACGGGCTTTGGCATGTTCCTATCAAGGGAATGGATGCGCATTGATGCAGAGGAGCCAGTTCCCCAATGACCCGAATTCACAAACAAGAAAGTCTACTCGTCGAAAATCGCTTGACGTTTAAAATCCTTTCGCGTCTTCTCCATGTTCCTGTCACACGCTTTGAAGCGCGTCTGGAAATGAATCAGGCGCAAAAATCCTATCTTCCCGTTTCCCTCAAACGTGATTTATCCCAACACGAAGTCTCGATCATCGAGGCGAACAAGATCTTTCTCCCTGGTATCGAAGTGCGCTACGCGCCTCGCCGCGACTACGGCCCGGATGTGCCTCCGCACCTTCTTGGTTATTTGAAAGAGATTGATCCTCAGAGCCTTGCCTCGCTCAATGAATCGAACAAGGATAATCCCTATCTCCCCGGCGATCTCGTCGGTAAGCAGGGGATTGAAAACCGCTGGGAACATTACCTTCGTGGTCAGCGCGGCTATCGCCTCATTCAGGTCGATGCCTTCGGTCGTCAGAGTCAGGGCCTTGAAGAGAGCGGCTGGTCTTTGCCAAGCGTTCCTTCCAAGCCTGGTGCCGATCTCGAACTCACGATCGATTATGAACTGCAAAAAGCGACCAAAGCGGCCTTTGCGGGTAAAAACGGTTCGGTCGTTGTGCTCAATCCTCAGACCGGTGAAGTTCTTGCGGCAGTGAGTGAGCCCGGTTTCGATCCCAAGATGATGCAGCAGGGTGTTTCGCCAGAAGATTGGCGCGAACTCACACTCAATCCCTTTAAGCCTCTCCTCGATAAGACAAGCGGTGGTGAATTTGCTCCGGGTTCGGTTTATAAAGCCGTCGTTGCGATGGCCGGACTCGAAGAGCATGTGATCGATGAGAACAGGACGATCTACTGTCCCGGATACTATAACCTCGG
>SEDW01000233.1 GCA_004193325.1 Pseudomonadota bacterium
TTGAAAAAGGTTGTGAGCAAAGACGCCGATGTTCCGGATCTTCTCAAGCTCCTTAGCTACCGCTCCGCTTCATCCTACTCCTCCGGCAGCCGCTTGGCGCCTGCGAGTAAGACTTATGGCGGCGAAGAAAACGGTCAGGTCCTGAACTACGTAACGATGCAAAAGGCCGCGCAAACGACTGTCGCAAAGATGCTGCGAGATCCCTCCATTAGCGCGGTCAATCTTCTTGAAATGAGCGCTGAGATCAGCTGCAAGACGAACAGCGGCACATTGAAAAGATTTGGTTATTCGATTGCAAAGGATTTGTCGTTTGCTCTTGAAGGCGTGGATCGAGGACAGGACATGTTTAACGGTCGCTTCAGCAGCAGTCACTACCTGGCGGCAGAACTGATCGGCAGAGCACTTACTAAGGATGCGTCTTTGAAGATGAGTTTAGCGGGAGCGGCGAAGGTCTTTGCCGATCCAAGATATCGATATTTTACGACGAAGAGTCTTGGAGAATATAGCCAGTTTATAAGCGGAACTCGAAATTCGATTCGATCGTTGCAGAGTGATTTTCTTTATGGCGAGATTGGGAATGTTCTGAAAAGCCAAGACCATTGTGATGCTATTAAAAGTCTCTCCGAAGCCGCCCAATAAGAAGTGCCGAGGCGCCCTTTGCCGAGGCGCCTCTTCGCTCAACCCATAAATCCACGCACGACCACATCCGAAAATGCCACCCAGCGCGATGCTATAAGTCCCAACCAGCTTAAGCCACCGACCAACATCAACCCCAGGAGTGCAAAGCTTCCGTAGGGGACAACATACTGATCATACTTTTGCTTCAGATCGTAAGGCAAAAGCTCATAGATCACTGTCCCGCCATCGAGCGGATAGATGGGCAGCATGTTAAAGATCGCGAGGAAAGCATTGACCCAGATCATCGCCTGAGCGAGACGGCTGAACGCAATCCAAATGCTGTCTTCGGGCACCTGACCAATCGCGTAGAAGATGATAACGGAAATAAAACTAAGGAGCAGGTTCGTCAAAGGGCCTGAGCCCGCGACCATGATCTGTCCCCATTTTTGATTGCGGAAATTTCTTGGGTCGATCGGCGTGGGTTTGGCCCAACCAAATATAAATCCACCTAGCAATGAACCGATAAACGGAAATATAACCGTTCCTAACGGATCCATGTGCGGAATGGGATTCAGCGTAAGGCGTCCCGCATGCTGCGCGGTCCGATCACCTTGCCAACGAGCGATCAAAGCATGACCCGCTTCGTGAAAGGTGAGAGAGATGATCAAGGCTATCATCGAATTCATGATGTTCGCGGCTGTTGTAAAATCCATGACGCTCCTTCGACGAACTAAAAGCTTACGAAAATGCGACTACATCATAGCGACAAAAGGAGGAATTTGCATTGCTAACTCGCCTTCCTAACTCGAACTCATTATACCGTGTCGTAACGGAGTGGGTTGACAGCCCCCTTCTCAAAGGCAATCCAGCAGGGATCGACAGCCGTCGTCCCCTCACGGTATTGGTGCCAAATGGCCCTTCAGATCGTCAGTATCCCGTGCTCTATTGTCTCGCCCCATGGACCAGTGCTGGACGGACTACCTGGGTCCTCATGGCGATCACATCGTTCACGAACTAATTCCCTACATCGAAGCGAACTTCCCGGTGCTCCCGGGTGCGCAATCTCGCGGCGTCTTTGGTCGCTCGTCCGGAGGCTTTGGAGCCCTGCGTCTCGCGATGGATTATCCCAGTAGCTTTGCGGCCGTCGCCTGTCACTCGGGTGATATGGGTTTTGATCTTCTCTACCGCCGGGATCTCGTGGAGTTCTGCTACGCCCTCGCCCGCTACAGCGGAAGTGTGGAAGCCTACTGCACGGCGATTAAGAAATTGCCTAAGCTCGGCGGCAAAGATGTCCACACACTCATGCTCCTCGGCATGGCTGCCTTTTATAGCCCGAAAGGAGAAGCCGGCTTTGACCTGCCAATCGATGTCTTCACCGGTGCTATCAAAGAAGATGTTTGGCAGCGTTGGCTCGATCACGATCCGGTTGTGCTGGTTGATCGAAAAGTCGATGCGTTGAAGGAGCTGAAACTGCTCTATATCGATTGTGGAAATCGTGATCAGTACCATCTTCATTTTGGTGCGAGACAATTTCGTAAAAAGCTCGAAGCGCATGGAATTGCTCATAAAGCATTTGAATTCGATGACAACCATTCCGGTACGGCTTATCGCTACGATACGAGCCTGCCGATGATCAGCGAAGTTTTGCGGCATCAGACGTGACTTCCCCTTGGCTCACTGTTATCTTGTGGCCTGAATTTGTGATGTAACGAGGAAAATATGACGCAAAAAGTGCATGACGTAGTGATCGTCGGAACTGGTCCTGCTGGCCTTACAGCCGCTATTTATACCGCTCGCGCAAGTCTAAATCCTGTCATTTATGCAGGCTTATTGCACGGCGGTCAGCTTACGACCACGACGGATGTGGAAAACTGGCCAGGAGAAGAGCACGGCATCATGGGTCCCGTTCTGATGCAAAACATGACAGCTCAGGCTGAACGTTTTGGAACAGAGATTATTTACGACACCATCACCAAAGTCGATTTTTCCGGCAAGATCAAAAAACTCTGGGCCGACTCGGAAGAAATTCATGCGAAAGCAGTTATCATCAGCACCGGCGCAACAGCCAAGACGATGAAACTTGCGGACGAAGCAAAACTTATGGGCCGCGGTCTCTCGACCTGCGCAACCTGTGATGGATTCTTCTACAAAAATAAACGCGTTATCGTCATCGGCGGCGGCGACTCAGCAATGGAAGAAGCGGGCTATCTCGCCAAGCTCTGTAGCGAAGTCATCCTCATCCATCGTCGCGATGTGTTCAAAGCTTCGCCGATCATGGTCGATCGCGTAAAAGCGAATCCGAAGATCAAAATGAAAATTCCTTTCACCCTGACTGAACTTCTCTCCAATGAAACAGGTCTCACCGGCTGTATCATCGAGAACACAGAAACAGGCGCGAAAGAAGAAATCACAATCGACGGTATCTTCTATGCGATTGGTCACACACCGAATTCCGGCGTGTTCCTGCCTTTCGTCGATACCGATGACAACGGTTACATCAAGGTCCAAGAGCACACGAAGACCAAAACTCCTGGTATCTTCGCGGCTGGCGATATTGCCGACCCTCATTTCCGCCAGGCGATTACCGCAGCGGGTATGGGTTGTCAGGCAGCGATTCAGGCTCAGCATTATCTCGAAGGTTTTGACGATTAAGAGGTCTCCGTGAGTTTTTTTAAGAAAGTAACATCGCTCTTTTCGCCTTCTCAGGCAGCGGCTCCGGTAGCGGAAGCGGCCGCGACTGAAGGCAACAAGATCTCGTCGGTTGGTTCTGCAGGCGCGGCAACTGTTGCTCCAGGCCAAAAGGTTGAACCACAGGGCGGTGGTATCGAACGCGTTCGTCACATTATCGCTGTGGGATCAGGCAAAGGCGGCGTTGGTAAATCGACTGTCACCTTAAACCTCGCACTTGCTCTCGCGCAGCAGGGTCTAAAGGTTGGTGTTCTCGATGCGGACATCTACGGCCCATCGCAGCAGCATCTCACCCGCGCTCCGAAGCCGGAGATGGAAGGCGAAGATCGTCTCAATCCTCCCGAATACGAGGGTATTAAACTCATCTCGGTGGCGATGTTTGCCGGCGTGGGTCAGGCTCAGGTTTTGCGCGGTCCAATGGCGACTCAACTTCTTCGTCAGTTCCTCACGCAAGTGAACTGGGGCGAACTCGATTATCTCTTGATCGATCTGCCTCCGGGAACCGGCGACATTCAGCTTAGCCTCGCGCAGATGGCTCCCCTTTCGGGTGCGGTGCTCGTCACCACTCCTCAGGAGATGTCGATCATCGATGTGCGTAAAGCCGTTTCGATGTTTAAGACATTGAACGTGCCGATGCTTGGCGTCGTCGAGAACATGAGCTATTTCGTTTGCGATAGCTGTGACAAGAAACATTATATCTTCAAGCAGGGAGGCGGCTCACGCCTGGCGGCCGAACTTGGTCTTCCCCTTCTTGCTGAAATCCCTCTTGATCCTCGCGTTGTCGAAACATCAGATGAAGGCAAAGCCGTAATGGTGCAAATGCCGAGTTCCGATGCTGCCAAAGCCTTTGTCCAGTCGGCGAGGATCATCAGCGATGCTCTCGCACTTCAGCAAAAGAGCGGCGGCGACGGTGGACTTGGATACTTCCTCTTGGAGTGGAAATGAGCGACGTAAGAGTCAAACGCATTTGGCAGCAAGATTCCCGTACCCTCGCCATCAACTGGACCGATGGGAAAAAGAGTCTTTACGATACGGTGGAACTCCGTCGTCAGTGCCGCTGCGCATTCTGTATCGATGAAATTACGAAAGAGCCAAAGCTCGATCCAGACTCGGTTCCTGAAACACTCAGACCCGTGAAGATCGAATCGGTTGGACGCTATGCATTGACGATAGCCTTCAGTGATGGCCACAAAACTGGGATTTATAGTTTTGACTGGTTGAGAACTTTGGGCTGAATACGCTATAATGGATGTTGAATTTCAAATAGTTTAGGAATAGGTCTGACTTTTGTTGGACCTATTTTTCGTATGAGGAATTTTTGCCTTGAGACGTATGGCTTGCGCCTAGCCTACCTTCAGGTTTCCGGCTTCATGCGATTGGCATTTCGTTTGAACTGCTCCTTCATCGCATCGATTGCATCGGTCTTGATTTTTGGACTTCGCAGTTCTTTCACCCGCGACTGCAGATCCGGCTTTAGCTGCCCCAAAATCTCCATCTCGTATTCCATCCAGACGCCATATTCCTGAAAAACAAGCTCCTGCATAGCCAACGTAAAGTCGAGAATTTCCTGGCTCGTTGCCCCTTTGTTATACACAAAGTTGGAATGCTGGGGATTGAGTGCGACGTTCGTCTTATTCAATGTCTTGGCTTTCGCCTGATCGAGGAGCATGCCGCTCGGCACACCTACGGCGTAACTGTTTTTAAACACGCAGCCGCAAGTCGGGTACTGGAACTGCCCTTTTTTGATTCGATCGTCTTCGCAGTACTGCATGTGATCGGCAATGACTTTGGCATCGCCGGGCATAAGACTGATCGTCGCTTCGGCGATGATCGCGCCGTTGTCCATGAAGAGCGTGTCTTTGTAGCCTTTGAAGATTCCGTCAGCGGGCGTGTAGGTCTTGATCGTCCCATCCGGCAGCACAGCTTTCACCGAACTCACGACCTGGCTGATTTCGCCCCCGTAGCAGCGGGCATTCATCCGCACAGTGGCCCCTATTTGCCCCGGCAGGCGATTCATCCAGGAAACCCCGGCCAAGGATCCGGCCAGCGCCTTTTGAGCGATTAGAGTGTTCTCTACGCCCGCTCCACAGATGAGGTCATTGCCCTCGAGACGAATCGACTTCATCTTCGAGAAGATAATCACGGCCCCCGGATAATATTCGTCCCAGACCAAAGAGTTGGTACCACCACCAAGCACGAAGAATGGCATCTTGCTGCGGTGAAGGTCTTTCATGATGTTCGAAAGCTCCTGGATCGTCGCAGGCTCATAAAGCGCAGCGCATTCTCCACCCGTACGATAATAAGCATAATCGCGGAGTAACTTCGTCATGGTGCTGACCTCTAGTTTTCGGGGAATAGAGCGAAGAGAGTATCCTGAAACGTTAGATGAGCCGGACTGTCGAAGAGAACAAAGGTGATGCGGCGAAGGCTCTTCTCAGGACTTGAGTCGAGAAAGTCTTTCACGGCCTGAATCGAAACCTTAGCGGCCTTGTCCAGGGGATAGCCGTAGACACCGGTGCTGATCGCAGGGATTGAAACATGGGGGAGCTTAAGTTCGGCTGCGAGCTTTAAGGACTGAGTGATAGCGGAATGAAGCAAAGCTTCTTCGCCCCGATCGCCGCCCTTCCAAACCGGACCCACAGTGTGGATCACTTTTTTTGCCGGCAGGGAGCCAGCAGTGGTCGCAACGGCCTTGCCCGTGGGGCAGTGACCGATGCGACGACATTCTTCCAAAATAGCAGGACCACCGGCTCGATGAATCGCTCCATCGACACCGCCGCCACCGAGCAGCGATTCGTTCGCTGCATTGACGATCGCGTCACTCACAAAGCGGGTAATGTCGCCTTGATAAAGATCGATCGCAGTGTGACGGTAATGCCGGATGCCTAACATATTTTATTTCTTTCTTTTGCGATCCATCGCGATCTTCAGAGAAGCTGCGATGTCAGCTGGAGAATGAGCCACGACGCAACCTGCTTCTTCAAGAGCAGCCATCTTCTCAGCAGCTGTTCCTGATCCACCGGAAACGATCGCACCAGCATGACCCATACGCTTGCCTTTAGGAGCGGTTTGACCCGCGATGAAGGCAGCAACCGGTTTGGTGATGTGTTCTTTGATGAACTTAGCCGCTTGAATTTCAGCGTCGCCACCGATCTCGCCGATCAGGATGATGCCTTCAGTCTGTGGATCTTGTTCAAACAAAGTCAGGATGTCGATGTACTTCGTCCCGATGATTGGGTCACCGCCGATACCAACGCACGAAGACTGACCGATACCCATTGCTGTGGTTTGGCCAACTGCTTCGTAGGTAAGTGTACCCGACTTGGAAACGATACCTGCACTCCCCACTTTGTGGATGTGGCCAGGCATAATACCGATTTTACACTGACCTGGGGTGATTACACCTGGGCAGTTCGGTCCGATAAGACGAGACTTAGAACGCTCGAGAGCTTTCTTAACTGCGATCATGTCGAGGACAGGGATGCCTTCGGTGATACAGATAATAAGTTCGATCTCGGCTTCGATCGCTTCCAGAATCGCATCAGCTGCGAATGGAGGAGGAACAAAGATCATCGATGCGTTGGCTTTGGCACGATCTTTAGCTTCGGCAACTGTGTCGAAGATTGGGAGATCGAGAATTGCCTT
>SEDW01000234.1 GCA_004193325.1 Pseudomonadota bacterium
ATCATCTGTCTGGGCGGATTCATCGCCCTCCTCGATAAATATCGCGGTAACAAGAGTCGTGACGTGGTCGCGGGTGAATGGGAGACGAGCAAATGAAATTTCTAAAAACAATGAGTCTTCTCTTCGTATTGATGCAAGGTCAGGCTTTCGCCCAGGCGCCGCTTGGCGATGCGGCGATGCCGAGCCAGGACGCTGTGGATCAGGGGGCTCCCGCTCAGGAACTGCCAGGCGACAAACGCCGAAAGTACGATACCAACGATCCGCATTTTCGTGACGTTGCCAAAGAGTTTCGCTGCCCGACCTGTACGGGTTTGAGTGTTCTTGAATCAGATGCCGGCTTCTCGGTGCAGATCAAGGAGCAGGTTCAGGAGCAGATCAATCTCGGCAAAAACCACGATCAGATCGTGGAGTACTTTGTGGAACGTTACGGTGCCTGGATTTTGCGTGAGCCACCGGCAAAAGGTATTAATGCCATCGCCTGGATCGTTCCTATTACTTTGCTTTGCCTTGGCCCGATCCTGATCTGGCTCCTCGTCTGGAAGCGCCGCGTGAAAGCGGACAGTCACGGTGTTCGTTCGTCGACGGTCATCCTCGCTGAAATGCAGGAGTCTCTTCAACGTCTCAAGCGGGAGAATGGTTAATGTTTATTTTTGCCGGAATACTATCCGTACTTGTAGCTGCCATCATCATTTCGCCGCTGATTCTTGCCAAGGACGGGGCGTTGGCATCGGCCTCCTCCCTCAATTCGCCTGAGCGTTTGCTTGCGACTAAAAACGCTATTTTGAAGCGTTATATCGAAGACGAAAAGACCTTCGAGGACAAAAAGATTTCCAAGATCGTCTGGGAACAGCGTAAGCAGTATCTTTCTAACCGTTATATCGATGCGGCCCGTCGTCTCGATTACATCAATGATCTGATCGCGACGCAGAAAAAAGTGGAGGCAAAACCTAATGCTTAAATCGTTCTTCCAAAAGAGCCTTCAGGGCCTTGGTCTTACTCTACTCATTGCGGGTTCCAGTTCAGCATTTGCCACGACTATGGTCGGTGGTAAACACGTCTACATCCTTTATCCGGGTGTGGATGCGGTTTGGGGGTCTTATATTTTTGTCGTCGACAACGATGGTCAGGCACCGGAGCAGTACAGCTTCCCCGTGATGCTCCCAAAGGAAACCATCGACTTTCAGGCTCAGGACACCTTGAGTCCTCAGGAGATGAAGCTTGGAACCGATGGCGGCATCACGGTCGACAAAGTCTTTCCTCCAGGAGAAACACTCCTTCAGGTCAGCTTTAAACTTCCTGGTACGCAAGGCGAGGCTCTCGCAAGCTTTACTCCGCCTTATCCCTTCCAGTCGCTTGGCATCTTTGTTCTTCAGGATTCCTTCTCAGTCAATGGCCCGGCAGGTCTTGAGATTCAAAAGGGTATCAACCTATCCGGCCGTAACTTCGACACTTACACATTGAGCGGCGGGGAAAGCGGTAAATCGATTTCCTATACGATCGGCAATGTTCCCGAAGGTCGTGGACGTCTTTGGATCATCGGTGGTATCTTCGCTGGCATTCTCCTGATCACGGCAGTGACCATTGCCTTCTTCACGAGACCACGATTGAATAAGAGTGAGGTCGTCGTTTGAAATCGTTCACCACCCAAGTCCTCATGATCCTGGCTGCTGTTTTCTTTCTTATGAAAGGGGGCTTCGGTATTCTCGCTGCGGCCTGGAAACTCGTCCTGCCGATCGCGATGCTGGGTGCGTCTTACTATTTCATCCGTAAGGCTCTTTCGACCTCGAGTTTGCCCAAGGGCGCCGGGGTCGACAATAGACGGATGAATGATCCGCAGCCGACGAGCGGGCAGACGAGTTATAAAGAAAGTCATGTGATTGAAATTTGTCCCCACTGTCTCTCGGAAGTGGGATCTTGTCCGAAGTGTCGAAAGAAGAAGTTCTTTTGAAGATGAGGATCGCCGCTGGGCGATCCTTTTTTGTTAGTGGCTCACGCAGCGCAGATCGTTATAGGGCAGGGGGATTTCAATCTTGGAATCAGCCAGGCGCGCCGGCATCGGCTGAAGTTTTGAAATGAGCGCATCCATCTTCTCGAGAGCATCGACGTCTTCGCCCATCCAGTCTCCGAGTCTTTCCTTCAATTGCGCAAGATTCGCCTTACCCCAACTGTCACTGGGAATGATATTAAGCGACCCATCCTTCACATGGAGGAGTTGGAAATAGAAGACTTTATCCTGAGCCAGCTTTTTGATTTGAGCAGGGCCAGCTGACCAGATGCGTGGATTGATTGCAGCTTTGCGGCCGCAGGCACCTTTTTTACTTTGATCAGTGCAGAGAAAGAGTCCGTAGGCACCATCAGTCAAAGGCAATTCAAAGTTTGCGGCTTTCTTGCCGGTCATTTCCGCGAGACTGAACGACTGGGATTTTCGAACGCCGCCTTTTTTCAGGGACTCGACGGAGAGCGTGATCAGCTTGTCTTTGGTGTTGGTGGCGATCGCTTTGATGAGGTCGAAGTCGCCGCTCTTGCACCACTGTGCTTCTGGACGCGGCAGGATGCTAAGACGGATTTTTTTATTACGAATCGGAGCCGGTACTTTGGTGATGCCGTTTAAAACCATGAGATTGTAGTTCTTGCGCGCGGCGTCGCGGGATTTTTCTGAAGGATTTTCAGCAGGGGCTACGATAATTTTTTCTTTGGCAGTGCTTACTGGGCGGCCGACGTCGATGACTTCGCTTGGGGGAGGAAGTACAACTTCGTTCCTTCGTATCATCCAGATTGCTCCGACGATAACGACAAAGGATATGAAGAATGCGCTAGGGCCGTCAGTTAACTTCATGAAAAGCGTTCTCCCTGAACCATAGACCTTGAGGGGCATGGCCTTGATGAGGATTCCTATCCTCCCTGGCTTCATCGGCAGCAATTTCATGGACTTGAGTGGGGAAACGCAGGGCCTGGGCTAAGGCTTGAGATATCATTACTTTATGGAAAAATTGGGCGCAAAAAAAGGCGCCCCGCTATGGGGCGCCCTGATGCATTGAATTATTCGCTGACGATTTTGCGGCCTTGAGCTTTGCCGCCTAGTTTTTGCTGCAGATAGAGATCACCGGTCATGACTCCGTTAGCAAGGACGTAATGGTCTTCATTATCCGAACTGCCCAAAAGCTCGAAGTTCCAGACTTCGGGAGCCGCTTCGCCAAGAGCACGTTCCTGGGTATTGACCGCTTCGATCTGAGATTCTTCGCCACCTTCGATCAGGACATCGCTTGCAGTCAATTGGAAAGCGGGTTTAAGACCTTCTTTGGTAAGGAAAGGGTGCTCGCCTGTGACGATCACGCTTTTGCCTGCAGATTTCACTTCGAGGAGAGGCCATTGCTCAGGACCGGCGATGACCTTTTTGATCATTTGACCTTTTTGAGTCTTAGGGTTCCAAACCATATCACCTGAGCGGATTTCCGAAGCGAGTTTTTCGCTACCGTCTGCCATGGTGATTTTGGTGTTCTCTTCGAAACAACCGCAGCCATCACGGAGACCCACGACTTCGCGCTGACAGCCCGGAGCCATGTAAGAGACGTATTGTTTGAGGCTCAGTGCTTCGTGAAGGACAGATGCATAGAGAGTCGGGTTTTCCTGACGAGCGCGTGACGGGCTCATGCCCATGCGGTTTTTGATGGCTTGTGCTGTTAGCTCGTAGTTCGAGCAGACGATGCCGCGGCCGTGCTTGTTGTTCACTTCAACCGTTTTTTCCGACTCAAAAGTGTCGTTGCCATGGCGACCAGGAGTCAAAGCCAGGTCGAGGTTGTTTGCAAAGTTGGAATCGCTTGTATAGATCTCATTCGCAGCGCTTGCCGGGCAAGCGTTTTGACAAACGGGAGCACCTTTGGCTGCAAGTCCCGAAGCCACTTTGCCGACGATGATGGGTTTGATTGTTGTAATGCGGTTCGCTTCGCTACCGTCAACCCCAATGAGCTTAGCAACGATGTTTACCGAGCCGGGTGCCTGGCCTGCAGAGAGTTCGTTCTCAACGTCGAGAGCGCAGCCTTCTTTTTTCACGTGTTCTTTATCTTCGCCTTCACCGCCGGTGAGGTCGAAAGCTTCGGTCTGGCCGATGATTGCTTCGGCACGAATGCTGTTGGCGGCGTGCGTGATATTGCCTTGATTATCGAGGCCGACGATCAATTTTTTACCGTTAGCGTAGATCTCACCGTGGTGAACAACACCTTTACCAATGAGCTGGATCACGTAACGACCCGGAGCCAATGGGTTCGTGGCGGTACCGAAGTTGTCGCCGAAAGACGAATCTTTTTCGTTCTTGATGCGGAGCTTCATTTCCTGCGGAACCGGTGCCGGCAGGTTGATTCGGCCATAGGTCACAACGTTTCTTGTACGTGAATTTGGATTTTGAATGGCAACACTGCGCTCCGCTCTGACATCAACAGAGGAGATGTAGAAGGGGTAACTTGGGTGAGTGTTGAGGCTGACGATTTTGAGGACCTGACTGTCCTTGAATGTGTTCAGCTGCGACATGGTTTGATTGAAAATCGATGTCGCGGCTTCCATGGTCGACTCGCCCGGCTCGAAGGAGCGGACAGTAACAAGGTTATTAAGAGCGTCGACGTTTTTGAGTTCGAATACCGAGTTTTTCTGCAAATCCCAGACGGATTTGGAAAAGTAATTAGCTGGGAAAAGAGCAGGCTCGTGCTTAACGCCATCAGGGGTTCTTGCTTCGGAGAGCAAGCTTCGCAGGAGGGCGAGGTTCGAGAGGTTTGAGTTCTGCCCGAGTTCGCTTGCGCGCTCAGTCATGGCTTCACTCACCGCTTGCTGCGTTTGCTTCGAGGATTGAGCAACGTAGAAGGTACCAATGCCAAGTGCTGTTATGCTGGCGATGACCGCTAGCGATAACGAACCGTTGTTTTTCGGACCTAATGTTTTGATCATAGTCAATTCCTCGGATAAGACGCCCACTTTCGCGACTTATCGGAATTTCCGGATTATTCTTGAGAGGAGATTTCGCTCTCTCAAACGAAGTAAGATTTGTCTAATGGATGAGGAGAGTTGCAAAGGTGATGACGACAGAGATTTCGGGCTATTTAGAAATACTTAAGGGTCATAATTCGGGCGTTTTATGAAAGGCAAAGCGGCTTCTTACGCGAAGTAAGAAGCCGCCGAAGTTCTAATCGAGAGACGAGTTAGAATGTGTAATTTTCAATTCGAGGATCAGGACTGAGAATGATCACCGTTTTGAGTGGCGTCATCTTCAGGGTCGATCGCAGGGCAGGTCGCGGTCGCTGGGTTTTGTCCAACGGCCGAACTCGCTGCATTTTGTGAAACGGAATCTTCAGTATTTAGAGTTACCTTGGATTCACAAGGGTTCGGACAAGGATTCGCTTCACCACAAACCACTGGCTCGCTGCTGCGATCATCAACGTTATTATTTTTGCTTCCACCTTTGCCCTGAAACTTGGCAGTTCCACATGCTGTGACAACGATGATCAAAATCAAAGCGAAAAAGCGCTCAATAAAGTTCATATCTTTATCCCTGAGAGAATTAAATTGTGGCAACTCGCGCTTTGTAGCTATGTCAAAAATAATTGTCAAGCAATTTGGCTTAG
>SEDW01001241.1 GCA_004193325.1 Pseudomonadota bacterium
ACCATTCTAGCTTAACAGATGGACCTCGCCCTGTCCAAATTAGCCCCTTATTACGGGGGGCTAGGCAGGGATCACCCGCTGGCCGCGCTCTTGCAAGACTTCTACTTGTGGATTCTCAACTGATCGCTGTGTGGGGCATTTATGAAAAGCTTTGGACTGAAACTTATCGCACTCGTAGCACTGAGCGCCTGTGTTCCAGGAGCCAAGAACGATGCTCAAAACCAACAATCGACAAACGTCACTCTCGTCGGTGCCTTCTCGGGCACGACTGGGTCGACCAATGTATATTTCGGTAAAGAGACGACTCCTCTCCTCGCGAACTCCACGCCTGGATCATTCCGCATCGAGATTCCAAGAGAACTCCTCGATCGCTCGGACGATCGCCGTCTCTACTTCTATTCTTCCAATGGCGAAGCTGCGGTGACAGAAGAAATTCTGCCCTTTGAATTCGGTGAGAAAAATATCGATACCCTCGTCCTCGAATCCGAACTCTCGATGACAGGAACGGTCCTGACCCTTGGTCTCGACGGAATCAATAAGCCCGTTGCCGACGCTGAAATCGAAGTCGGTCGCAACAAGGTCAAGACATTGGCCGATGGTAGCTACACGATCACAATGCCGAAAAACGTAGAACTTCCCGTTCGCCTGCAAAAGACTGGCTTTGTCCAGACCCGCGCTCTCTGGATGTCATCAGATCTCGAAGAAAACCGTGATTTTCATCTCTATACCAAGCTCGAGCCAACCGGTACGATCTCGATCCCGACCACGACGCGCTTTGCGGCTACTACCGTTCCTCTCTACCTCGAGAGCACTCCTTCAGCTGCCTTTGTTCGTATCGGTTCCACAAGCTTCACTACGGCTGCTGATGCCGACGCCACTTGGCTTGATCTCTCCAAAGACATCAGCCTCTCGTCAGAGACCCTTTCGCAAGTGAAGCTCTACTATCAGTTTGCTGACAAAGACAAAAAGGTTCTAGGACCGATCCAAGTCTTCTCGCCAAACAATAACGCCGTAAACTAAGCCGAAATCCCAAGCATAAAAAAAGCCGCTTCGTCCGTTAGGAGGAAGCGGCTTTTCTAAGTTATGGATAAGAGATTACTCAGGCCATTGGTAAACAAGGCCGCGCATCTCATTCTTAACGAGGTCGATGTATT
>SEDW01001242.1 GCA_004193325.1 Pseudomonadota bacterium
TCGACGATCATCCCAAAGTCGAGGGCACCAAGACTCATGAGGTTACCCGAGATACCAAGGGGCCGCATGATAAGAAAGGTTACGCAGAGGGTGAGGGGGATAGTAAGAGCCGTGATGATCGCAGCCCGAATATTGCCGAGGAGGAGCATGAGTACCACGGTGACCAGCAAGGCGCCCATCAGGAGGTTATGCTCAACCGTTCCGAGAGTCTGATCGACCAGGACGGAACGGTTATAGACTGGCTTCAACTCAAACTCGGCTGGCAGCGTCTCGGACACCTCCTTGATCTTGGCATCAAAGCGCGTTGCCACGGTTCGACTGTTCTCACCGAGGAGCATCATGGCCGTTCCTAGAACCACCTCTTCACCGTTGAGTGTTGCCGCACCGGATCGCTGCTCCTTGCCCATGGCAATCGTTGCGACTTCGCCCAATCGAATCATCTGCAGAGATTCAAGTTGCTTGATCGGGATGTTGGCGATGTCATCCGTGCCTTTAAAGAGACCTATGCCCTGCACGAGAAACTGTTCGCCCGTTTGCTGAACAATTCCCCCGCCGACGTTTCGATTCACTTTATTGATAGCCGAACGGAGTGCATCAAAACTGATGCCATAACGCTGCATCTGCGCAATATCGGGTTTGATCTGAAAGACTTTTTCATAACCGCCTGAGCTGTTGATCTCAGCAATTCCAGCCACTGTCAGGAGCCTGGGCTTGAGAGTCCAGTCGTGAAGAGTTCGCAGGGCCACAAGCTGTTCGAAACGCTTAACGGGATCCTGGGCTTTGTCTTTGTAGTCGAGAGTGTATTGATAGATTTCACCAAGCCCTGTAGAGACTGGCCCTAATTCTGTTTCGGCCCGATCCGGCAGTTGTTTCATCACGCCCTGCAGACGTTCGGAAACCATCTGCCTGGCCTGATAAAGAGCGATGCCGTCGTCAAAGACAATCGTCACCTGCGAGAGACCGGATCGGGTGATCGAACGCACTTCTTCGATGTGCGCAAGGCCGCGCATGGCCGTCTCCATCGGAATCGTGATGCTTCGTTCGATTTCTTCAGGTGCGAGACCTGAGATGGTGGTGTTGATCTGCACCTGATTATTGGTGATGTCCGGAACAGCATCGATTGGGAGAAGGCGAAAGCCAATGAAGACCCCTGC
>SEDW01000235.1 GCA_004193325.1 Pseudomonadota bacterium
ATAGACCCAGTCGCCACTCATTTCCTGATTCGGGATATAGCTCATCGCAAAACTAAAATCGTAGTGATCTTGCGCACCAAGTGGCGGCAGAAGAATTTGCTGAACCGCACGACCAAGGTTGAGGCGTTCGGCCAACTGTAGGTTCGTCTTTTCCTCTTCGAGGCGCAGGGCGCGTTCGACGAGAAGCTGATTCTCCGTTTCAACAGCCTGCATCTCGCTGCCAAGGCGTTGCTTCACATATTGAATGGTACCGCCACCGAGCAGGCCCATAAGAGGGAGCACCCAGGACATGACCATATCTTTATAGGCGAAGAGGTAGATCGAGAAGCCGAAGTAAAAGAGACTGATGCCGATTGTCGCGATCCAGTAGACGGCAGATCCAGTTGTCCGTGCAAGGACAACACCTAGAATACTAAAGACTAAGATAAACCAGGATACGTGACCAATAGGCACAATCCAACGGTTTTGAAGAACGGAATCAACCATTGTCGAAACGAGGAGTCCGCCCGCCAATGGGCCGAAAGGGGCATCTTCCAGATAATCTGTTGATCCCGTGAGAAAATTGAACAGCACGACCACAACGTCACCTTCGTTGATGAAGGTTTCCGGCTGGCCTAGGCGAGCTCTCTTAAGAGCAAACTCCATGCTCTTCATCTTACTCTCTGGATAGAACATAGCGGGGGGACGGTGATTAACAAGCAGTCCCCCTTTTTCATTAAGGGGAACTTCTATGCCGTTGATCAAAAGGTTTCTATCCTTGATCACCACGCTCTCAGCCGCATAAAGGGAAAGGTGCGGAACGATACGATCCTTGGTCAAAATCACCGGGTAAATTGCACCGATTTTATCGAGGAAGATGTGACCGAGACTTTGAAAGACGCCGTCATAAACAGGATGATAGCCGTAGTAGAACGCATTAAAATTATAAAGATTCTCTCTCAGGAAGGGACGCTCCTCCTCTAAATCACCTGGGATAAATTTCTTATACCCAAAGTCTTCTTCTGATAAATCATTTTCAATTCTGTATTTTATCTTGGTTGGACTTAGATTGAGTCCTGTATGCACGGGGATATGCATTTTTCGAATTTCATCGAGAAATTTTAATTGCTTTGGATCACTCGGTGCGAGTCCAAAGAGCTTGTCGAGTAAGATAGCCTTTGGCTTTTGTCTCGCAATGTTTGTGAGAAGGAGGCTGAGATCCTTACTATCGATATCAGACTGCCCAAGATAGGACATCGTACGGTCATCGAGAGCAATAATTTTTAATCGTGGAGAAAGCTCCGGCGTGCGCTTTAGATTTTCACGCATCTTAAAAAAGATCGGATCCATAACAGACGATTGAATGCTGTCGTGGAAATGACTGGTACCGATCGCGAGTAAGGCAACCACCCAAAAAAACCACATCAGGGTAAAGAGACGCTGGGTCCCTTTGCGGATTTGATGCTGACTGCCTGGCTTGTCCACGCTTCGCGCTCCTCTGATTGCCTGGCTATGTTTCGGTATATTTGAGGGAATGTTGATGTTTTGCGCAGAGCTTTAGTCGGAGATTTTACAAATAAGGCTCTAAGAGCAAATTTTTACAGTTGCTTAGAGGACAGCTTTTCTCATGGACCTTTATGGAAACCAAGTCTTTAAGATCATAGGTGTCAGGTAGCTGCGGAAGATGGCTTTAGGATTTGGGCTTGGGGGCCCTCCGATTTCCTCAATCATTTAATCACGCCAAATTATTTCACCAGCTAGAGCCCATATGACTCCTTACTTCCGCTTAAAAAATAAGCTAATCAAAACGGAAGCACCCAGACTCTGCACAAAGAAGCCCTTGACGAGCATTGCCCTCCCTCACTACCATACATTTGCATGGTTTCAGAGGGCGCAATTGTGGAAACGAATAGAATCAATAGACTCGAGGACTTAAAGCTCGCGCCGCGCTTCGGCCGCAAGCTTTTGAGCGGCGTAACCGCCCTCGACACGATCCTGGACGGCGGTTTGCCGGAGGGTGAACTGAGCGAATGGGGAATGCCATGGGGTCAGGGCCTTCGTGAGCTCATGCTGCCCTTCCTGGCTCGCGCGCAACGCGACTATTCTTATTGGGTGCTATGGGTTTATGGAAGACAGCACGTCGCCATCAATCCCTGGGCCTGGCACGCGCGCTCTATTGATCTCAACATGACTCGATTCGTTTCGAGTCAGGATCCGATGCAGGATCTGCGCGCACTTTTCCTCTCCGATTTTTTCCGCGTCATCGTCCTCGATCAGGTTCCTCACCTAAAGGAGGAGGATTGCCAGCATCTCGCTCGCAATGCGCGCGCCTATGGTCAGACGATTATGATTCTTCGCCCTGATCTTCTAACTCATGAGCAGGGGAATATCTGGACGCGTCTTCGCATGAATTGCCATTACGACTTTGAGCGTCAGAGCATTTCTGTTCACGTTATGAAAGGGCGGGCTCCCCGGGCGATATCAATCACCGCTGCTGATCTGTCTGTTCATTCCCGCAGTTTTTCGTGAGGGGATAACAATGGCCGTACTCAGTTTATTTCAATCCGCACCTAAAGATCAGCATGATGAAATCTTAGATTTTATCGCTATTTTTTGTGAGGATGAAAACCTTCATGATGCCCTTCAAAATCTCAGCCCGAGGACCATGCCCTGGCAAAAAAATCTTTGGCTGATTGATATGCGGGCCTGTTCCGATTTTTGGCTCTACAAGGCGAAGCGGGAGAATCTTGATATTTCCGCATGTATTAATCAGCAGCTGAAAGAAATTTTTGGCGACGAAGAATATTATGCATCCGCGTCCCCCACACCGTGGGAAGCGATTTTGCTTTTGAAAGCCTCGAGGGAAAAAGGCTTTCCGGGAATGATTCACTTTACGAGTCGCCTCGGGAAGAACCTTCTGCGCGGATTTTCCTGGGATCTCTGGTGGGAATCCTGTGGAGAGTACGCCGCTATCAAAAACATTCCAGACGCTATGGTAAACAAGGCGCGTCACGCAATGTCGATCGCGATGAAACGTTTGGGTTGCCAAAGACCTGAGCAGTTTCGGACGCTTCCGAGCCCCCAGATTCGCCGAAGATTTGGTGCTTTGGTCGCCGACGTCTGGCAGCTTTCGTTTCCAGAACGTCAGGGATTGAAGACAGTGGATGCGATTCAATTCTTTCCTTGGACGTCTCATGTAACAAGTCACAGACCCTTTGTTAAACGTCACCTTGATCATGAACTGCGGGAATGGAATTCGATCGAGGAATTATTGCGCGAGGATTTAAATCGCCTCTGTGTCTTAGGATCTTTTAAGAAAGAAGAGCGTATCCTAAATTTGGAGTGGCGGATTGTCCTCTGCAACCTTCAAGTTTTCCCAATCCATATCCTCTTTCGCCATCCTCATAGTCTTCATCAAGACTGCCCAAGTCAGAGGACAGCTCTACTCCAGATCAACTACGCATTCGATAAAATTTTCTCAAGCAAGGCCAGCTCAGCGGAGACCGGCCTTATTTCTTGGCAATTGGAAATCGTTGAAAAAGCTCCCGCGCGTTTGCGTCAAGGGAGCCTTTTTCATGAAAGCAGCGATGATCTGCAGAGTCTGCAGCAGCTTGAAAACATGATCAAAAAACCTCTGGAATCCTTTGCCCTATCAAACGACTGGTTGGCGGAAGACTCTTTTTGCAAGGCAGGAGACGCGAGCGATTCTTCCGTTTTTGAAAACTATCTGCCGCTTGCAGCGAAGCGTCCGCTTTTTCTCTATCCGGATGTCCCAGCTTTTTCCTGCGATCGGCACACACGTGTAGGGCATTTTCAAGAACGGACAATGGACAAGTGGTGGAAATCGAGCAACCGAAGCCGCGATTACTATCAAATGATTCAGGATGAAACCATGCTTTGGGTTTATCGGGACCAGGAAGGGAGCTGGTTCACTCAAGGTATCTATGGATAAAAATTTTATATGGCATGAGTGGATCTGCCACAGCAACTATAGCTTTCTCAAAGGGGCATCCTATCCTGCAGAATATGTGCATAGAGCTGCGGATCTTTCGTATCGGTCTGTTGGAATTTGCGACTATAACGGTGTCTACGGCCTGGTTCAGGCCTTTCAAGCCCACAAGAAAACCCTGAATTATGCAGCCACCAAACTCTTTCACGGTATCGAATTTTCTTTGAGCCACGAAGCGACTCAGGCTCTGACCCTCCAGAACACTCTCGTCCTCATGGCCACGAACAAACGCAGCTATCAGACTCTCTGCACCCTCTCAACCCTTGCGCATAAAGATGGCGAGAAGAAGCCCTGGATCTCTCTCGAGGCGATCGCCGCGGCTGACAAAGACGGTCTTATCTGTCTCCAGCCTATGCGGGGATTCATTCGTCAGCATAGTCCGCTTGAGACCTTTCACTATTACAAGAAGCTGAAGGAGATCTTTGGCGAACAGTTTTATCTCGTTCTGAGCCGGCACCTGAATCCGATCGAGGATCGCTGGATTGAGCCAACCCTTGATATGAGCCGAAGACTCGGAATCAAAACCCTTTTCAGTCAGGACGCTTTCTTCCACCAACCTGAGGAAAAATACCTCCATGATGTGATGCAGGCCATTCGTCTCAATAAGCCGATCGACACGATTATCCCTCAGCTCTTTGTTAACGAAGAGCGCTGCCTGCGTGATCTTCAGACGCTCGAGAACCGCTATCGCCCATTCAGCGATTGTTCATCGATCCTTAGAAATGGTCAGGCGTTGGCGGAACGCTTTGACTTCTCACTCGATCAACTCCGCTACAACTATCCGCAGGAATTTATTCCCGAAGGTTATGACAGCGGGAGCTTTCTGGAAAAGCTTGTCTGGGATGGAATCGACGCCCGTTATCCCAATGGCTACTCGAGCAGAGTAACGAAGATGCTCCAAAAGGAGCTTGTGCTCGTCAATGATCTCAAGTTCGCCGATTACTTTCTCACCGTCTGGGACATCGTGCGTTGGGCGAGAGAACAAAAAATCCTGTGTCAGGGCCGAGGCTCGGCGGCCAATTCGGTGATCTGTTACGTCCTGAACATCACAGCTCTCGATCCCGAGGCGAGTGATCTGCTCTTTGAACGCTTTCTCAGCCGGGAGCGCGGAGATCCACCTGACATCGACATCGACTTCGAACACGAGCGGCGCGAGGAAGTGATTCAATACATCTATAAGCGCTATGGCCGCGATCGTGCGGCGATGGTGGCGAACGTGATTTGTTTTCGGGGCAAGAGTGCTTTTCGTTCCATCGGCAAGGCTCTCGGTGTGCCGGAGGTCTGGATCAATCAGATTGCTGATCATAAAAGTCTCTATAGCCGGGTCCAGGAAAAGCCCAAACTTCCGGACGAACTCTCTGAGGGCATCGCCCCTTATTGCGACTGGAAGCTCTGGGAGAATCTCAGTGAGCGCATCGAAGGTTTTCCAAGGCATCTAGGAATTCACTCGGGTGGATTCGTCATCAGTAACGATGTGATGAATTCGATCTGCGGTCAGGAACCAGCGACAATGCCTGGACGAACCGTGATTCAGTGGAGTAAAGACGACATCGAGGCCTTAAACATCTTCAAGATCGATGTCCTCGCCCTCGGTATGCTCAGCGTTTTGAGAAA
>SEDW01001243.1 GCA_004193325.1 Pseudomonadota bacterium
ACCATTCTAGCTTAACAGATGGACCTCGCCCTGTCCAAATTAGCCCCTTATTACGGGGGGCTAGGCAGGGATCACCCGCTGGCCGCGCTCTTGCAAGACTTCTACTTGTGGATTCTCAATTGATCGCTGTGTGGGGCATTTATGAAAAACTTTGGACTGAAACTTATCGCACTCGTAGCACTGAGCGCCTGTGTTCCAGGAGCCAAGAACGATGCTCAAAACCAACAATCGACAAGCGTCACTCTCGTCGGTGCCTTCTCGGGCACGACTGGGTCGACCAATGTATATTTCGGTAAAGAGACGACTCCTCTTCTCGCGAACTCCACTCCTGGATCATTTCGCATTGAGATTCCACGAGAACTCCTCGATCGCTCGGACGACCGCCGCCTCTATTTCTATTCTTCTAATGGTGAAGCTGCGGTGACAGAAGAAATTCTGCCCTTTGAATTCGGCGAGAAAAATATCGACACTCTCGTCCTCGAATCCGAACTCTCGATGACAGGCACTGTCCTGACCCTTGGTCTCGACGGAATTAATAAGCCCGTCGCCGATGCTGAAATCGAAGTCGGTCGCAACAAGGTCAAGACTTTGGCCGATGGTAGCTACACGATCACAATGCCCAAAAACGTAGAACTTCCCGTTCGCCTGCAAAAAACCGGCTTTGTACAGACCCGCGCACTGTGGATGTCATCGGATCTTGAAGAAAACCGTGATTTTCATCTCTATACCAAACTCGAGCCAACCGGCACGATCTCGATCCCGACCACGACGCGCTTTGCGGCTACCACTGTTCCTCTCTACCTCGAGAGCACTCCCTCAGCGGCTTATGTTCGTATCGGTTCCACAAGCTTTACTACGGCTGCTGATGCCGACGCCACTTGGCTTGATCTTTCTAAAGATATCAGCCTCTCGTCAGAGACCCTTTCGCAAGTGAAGCTCTACTATCAGTTTGCTGACAAAGACAAAAAGGTTCTGGGTCCTATCCAAGTCTTCTCACCAAACAATAACGCTGTAAACTAAGCCTAATCCTCAGATAAAAAAAGCCGCTTCGTCCGTTAGGAGGAAGCGGCTTTTCTAAGTTATGGATAAGAGATTACTCAGGCCATTGGTAAACAAGGCCGCGCATCTCATTCTTAACGAGGTCGATGTATT
>SEDW01001244.1 GCA_004193325.1 Pseudomonadota bacterium
GTTGTTGCAGATGAGATTACCGCTGGTTCACGGGAGGATCTGGAAGAGCTCATGGGCGGCTCAGACCAAGCCGGCAGCCAGAGACGCAGAAAGCCCCGCGAGGGGGCTTTATTGGTATAGCTGGGGAATGTTTGGTTGCGGGGGCAGGATTTGAACCTGCGGCCTTCAGGTTATGAGCCTGACGAGCTACCGGGCTGCTCCACCCCGCGCCGTTTTTTGGCGAAGCCAAAATAACGATGCACCCTTTAGGGTGCTACTGCCGGTTTTTGCGAAGCAAAATACCGAGTTAGGGATACACCCTTGCTGGGATTTCGTTTCATTCGGCAGTTGGTAGACTTAAAACAACGAATGGCCGCTTTGAGGGCGGCCGTTTGTTTTCCGGTCGTTGCCGGTTGGTTGGTGATATGAGATTTGTCGAGTTTTGCGTTTTGCAGACCTGGCAGCGACCTACTCTCCCGTGTCTTAAGACAAAGTACCATCGGCGCTGGAGCGTTTCACGGCCGTGTTCGGAATGGGAACGGGTGCAGCCACTCCGCCAGAACCACCAGGTCGGCAAAGCGCAAAGCTCGACAATGAGAAGCTGGGGAGGGGTTAGCCTCCAATTATTTATCGAATGTGTCTGTTTTCGTCTTTACCAGGCCTGCGTGGGATTTCCCATACAGGCCGGTAGGCCGTCGCCAGCAGTCTGGCGGCGCCGTCCGCAGCGTAGCGGCGTGAGCCGCGTCAGCGTGAGGACAAAACATCCATCTTCGTTCTTCGAACGACGATGATCATTGATCAATGAGAACGATCAAGCCTATCGAGCTATTAGTAACGGTAAGCTTCACATGTTGCCATGCTTCCACACCCGTCCTATCAACGTGGTCGTCTTCCACGGCTCTCAGGGAACACTCGTTTTCAGGTTGGTTTCCCGCTTAGATGCCTTCAGCGGTTATCCATTCCGTATATAGCTACTCTGCTATGCCCTTGGCAGGACAACAGATCCACCAGAGATACGTCCATCCCGGTCCTCTCGTACTAGGGACAGATCCTGTCAATATTCCTACACCCACGGCAGATAGGGACCGAACTGTCTCACGACGTTCTGAACCCAACTCACGTACCGCTTTAAATGGCGAACAGCCATACCCTTGGGACCTGCTCCAGCCCCAG
>SEDW01001245.1 GCA_004193325.1 Pseudomonadota bacterium
GTGGAACGAGAGCACAGTTGATCAGCTTGGTCGGTTCTTTCTCGACCGCAGAGGCTACGGCTGCGACCCACTGCGTGTAAGGCGTATAGTTCGCTGAATTGATCGTGAGAAAATCTGAGTAATCGTAATTGTTTTGTTTGGGATCAACGGCGATGAGTGTCGAGAGAGATGGCGCCGTGTACGCGGGCAATGCGAATTTAATGGTCTCGTCGAACTGAACTTGAGTCAGACGAAAGATGCGTTTCTTCGCGAGTTCTTTCTCACTGTTCGGAAAAAACTCTGCAGCTGTGCCATTGCTCAAAGGTCCAGTCGAACCTGTGCTGGGTTCTGTGGACTTGCCACCGCTGGCGTTGTTGGAATTAGAACCGGTGGAATAGTCTTTGCCTTTGCCCAAGACTTTGGCAGGAGGCTTTCCTCCGCAGGAGGTGGCGTAGACCGTTAGGCTGAGCATGAGACTGATGCCGTGTTTCACTACCATTCCGAGGTCACCGCGTTGGTTGTTTCGGTAAGAATTTAGATCTTTGACCTATTCCCCACCCGTTACAGATCGGTCTTTAGTCCTTGAATCTTAAGCGAATAAATCGGGAAAATTGTTTGTTCGGAAAGCGGCTCATTGAGGTGGTGATATTGTGAAGAAAGTCTCAAAGGAATTGGGTTTGGGGCATAGGTTGGGTCGGGTTTTGGTCGGTTTTATTGATTTGAATTGGGATTAAGAGTTGCGGATTTTAAGTATTACCAATTTTAACAAGAGTTGATTTGAATTGGGATTAAGAGTTGCGGATTTTAAGTATTACCAATTTTAACAAGAGACCATATAATAGCCCTTAGATGAGAAAAGGAGCACTAATGGACGATATGTTATCCCTTGAAGATAAAACGCCAATCGAGATGCAGCGATACTACGGTAATGAGATGAAATCCTTACGATTATCTCGATCATGGACACGTGCGACTCTGTCTGAATATAGCGGAGTGACAGTTGCAAGTATCAAGCGTTTTGAGACTACGGGGGACATATCGATGAGATCATTTTTTAATCTTTGCCTCTCGCTACGGCTTCTAAAAACATTCGATAAAATTTTCGACACATCGACTCAACGTATGACACCGAAACAGCTTCGCGAAAAGTTGTCCGTGAAAAAACCTCGACAACGTGGCTCGAAATAATAAGAATGATCGTTCTATTCCATATATCTGATCCACGGTGCTACGATCATTTCATAGAAAAATATAAAGGGATCGTAGATGAGAAAAAATGTGTCAAATCTTATTTTGAAGATCGTGAACTGGCTCATGCTTTTCCCAGCATCACTTTTTACTCCTAGAACTTCACGCAAATAGGAGACGATCATAATGGATCACTTCGTCTGGGACGCCCCCAAAGAAATCTTCAAAATCGGCACCTACGGCCCTCGCTGGTACGGACTCTTCTTCGCCCTCGGCTTTCTCGTGTCCTATCAGATCATGCAATCCATATTCCGTCGCGAGGGGATCTTCTATGTCTGGGAAGGTGGGCTTGCCAGCCACGGGGGAACCATTGGCGTTCTCTTGGCCTTGTGGCTCTATCGCAGGAAGCACCCGGATCAAGGCTACCTTTGGCTTGCGGATCGCTTGAGCATCGGAGTGGCTTTCACTGGGGCTTGCATTCGGATTGGTAATTTTTTTAATCAAGAGATTTTGGGTAAGGCTTCGGATTTGCCATGGGCAATTATTTTTGCAGAGAGACAGGATGGAATTCCACGACATCCGGCGATGCTCTATGAATCGCTGAGTTACCTATGCCTGGCAGGATTTCTGTACTATCGCTACACGAAGACTAAGGGCGAACCTGCCGGACAAATGATCGGGATTTTATTTGTTTGGATCTTTACGAGTCGCTTCTTCATCGAGTTCGTCAAAGAGAATCAGGTGGAATTCGAAAGCTCGATGTCGTTAAACATGGGCCAGCTCTTAAGTATTCCCTTTGTCGTGTTAGGACTGTATTTGATTTTTCGAGGCAGGCAGAAGAGTCCTGCCGCGTCCTAGTCGTCAATTATTGAATAATTCTCTCAGGGATGAAAGCTTCCGAAGACGAAATTCTAACGCCTAGCATCTTTCGGTCAAACGTTCCGTCATTGATACTCTTTACGATCTGATTATATTCCGCGTATCCGGATTGAGTAGGCCCGCCTTTGGCCAAGGCCTTTTCAGTCCACTTTTTACAAGCCGGCAACTCGCCTCGATATCCGTGCACAATACTCTTCATAATCATACCCTTAGGATTCTCAGGATATTCCACAAGGAATTGTTCTGCGATCGAATCGGCCTTGTCGAGACTCTCGGAGGAATTGGATCGCGCGAAGTTTAGGACTTCGAGTGCAAACTGCTGAATGTAGCCAAGAGTGACGAGATTGGAATCGCT
>SEDW01001246.1 GCA_004193325.1 Pseudomonadota bacterium
TAGCGGCTTTCAACCGGAATCGCTTTGTAGACGAGAAAAGGATTGGCTGCAGTGTCAGCGTCGTAGTCAGGATAATCCTTGAGCGCGATGTCCCACTTTTTATCGTAGAAGAGTTCGTTAAATCGCGCGAGTTTCTTGGGGCCAAGGGTGTAGATCAGGTGGTTTTTGTGAGTGATAGTCGCCGTGACTTTCTCAAAGCGATAATAGAATACACCGGCATCGTCATAGGGACGACGGGTCGCCACATCGAAGATTCGGTCCGGGCTGTTGGTTTTCGAACGAACGAGTCTGAAGAAAGATCCAGGAGCGTCTGAGAATTCTATAACGCCCAAAAACATATGCTCGAAGAGATAACGAGCTACCAAACGGGATTTTGGATCCAGGCGGTTGAGGAGTTCTTCCCAGGTGTTGATGTGGTCCTGTTCCTCAGGACGAACTTGCGTCACGCGGCGGCGCCCTTCCGCAGATAACGCAGGATAGCCTTCACTTAGCCAATGACTGAAAATGGAGGCTTCTGTCGCATCGAGTGGCGGCAATCCATAGGGCATTCCCATTTCCGAGTGGTCGGTGAGGAAATCGACGAGCTCATTCGAATCCTTAGGACAGATATTAGAGGCCTTGGCTTTCTGTCTCACCGCATCCTGATTAATTTGTCTTTGCTTCACGAGAGCCATAAATGGACTCGCTTCACCCCCTTGTGCTACGGGGAAAAAACCTTTTTTGTTCCAGGCTAAATAATCGTGAGCATCGACCCCGAGACGAGTTGGATCAATGTCTTCAAGGCGCGTGCCGTCGTAGAGTTTGATCTTGGTCGCACCACGACGAATGCCCTCGTGGTCGGCGAGATTGAGCTGACAAGGTGAAGTGTAACAAGCGTGGCAGGCCACACATCGGGCGTTGAGCAGGGGACGGACTTTGTCGAAGTAGTAGGCGTCGCGGGCCTGAGAGGCTTCTGCAGGAAGCTCGGAAATAAGCTCGGGATTATCCGAGCAGCTCATCACAAAGAGAAAGAGCAATGCAGAAAGGCGACTGAGAAAGCGAACTGACATTTGTACTCCGGTCGACTGCGGACGATAGGCTTATAAATAAGCATATCACAGCCTGCCGTCAGAGCTTAGAGCGCCCCTCTTCTTCGTACCACTCCTTGGCG
>SEDW01000236.1 GCA_004193325.1 Pseudomonadota bacterium
ATCCGTGCGGCCTGCCGGCCATTCGAGGCTGTGGTGGCGACCAATATAGCTCATATCAATGAAGATGAATGCGGCGCTCCCGAATATATCACGGGCAATAAACTTCTGACCTTTCCCCATGCGAATGGAAAATTGCCTTTGGACGTGATCGATCGCCTGCGGATCGATTACAAGGATCCCCACCGGGTGGTGCCGAAGCTTATATCGCTGACCCAGGCGACGGAACTTGGGACGGTCTATAATCCCGAGGAATTGAAAGCGATCACGAAGGCCGCCCATGCCCGGGGGATGCTCGTCCACATGGATGGGGCGCGTCTTGCCAATGCTGCAATGCATCTGGGACTGGAACTGAAAGAACTGACGACGGAAGTCGGGATCGATGTCCTGAGTTTTGGTGGAACGAAGAATGGTTTGCTCTGTGCCGAGGCGGTGGTCTTTCTCAAGGATGACCTGGCCGAACACTTTCCATTCCTGAGAAAGCAGAGCATGCAGCTCGCCTCGAAGATGCGTTATCTCTCGAGTCAGTTCCTGCCCTATTTAGGGGAGGGGCTGTGGAAAGAGAATGCCGCGCAGGCGAATGCCATGGCCCAGCGTTTGAATGGGAAACTCATGGCATTGCCGGGTGCGGTTATACCGTTTGCGACCGAAGCGAATGAGGTCTTTGCCATCCTGCCGGAACCTTGGGCCACCCGCTTGCGGGAACGGGCGCCGGCTTATCTTTGGGATGCGGGATCAGGTCTTCTAAGATTTGTTTGTTCGTTCGATACGACTGAAGCTGATGTGGACAGTTTATTTGTCGAGTGAGCTCGCCTTGCTCATTTTCGTCAGTGAACCCATCAAAGAAGCAATGTCACCGTAATTGAGGAAGAAGGGTTGGTTGGCATTGCTCTGACATTTTTCGGCTACTGATACGATGGTCTCTCCTGTTTTGATAAAAAAGCCTGCTGCCTGACCATTTTGACAAACGCCTGCCTCCACATCTTCAGCCGATTTGGTTCCGATCGCTGTCATCATTTTTTGAATCTCTTCGATCTGCGCGCTCGTCAAGACAGTCACAGTTTCAGGAATGTCTGAAAATGCGCTTGATGCCCTTTTCGTTAAAGTTTTTTTCTCCACATTCAATTCAAATGCTTCCGCTCCATCGCTATTAGGAACGAAAAATTTCGCAACACTTTCTGGATGGAGAAAAGGTACTTTGACTTCGGCAACCTCGGGCTTCGAACCTGTTTGTTCTTTGCCCGGCTCGATGGTTTTGGTGACGTCGCCTGCTTTTTTGCTTGCCTGATTTACCGAAGCTCTTTGCTCGCTCGCTTTGTTGCAAGCGGATGAGAGAGCCACCATTGTGTATAGAATCGCGATTGTTAGCTTTTTCATGTCTATCCCCGAAATCATTTGTGTGACTCTTATCTTTCGGCTGTTTTGGATAATTCGAAAGTGCTAAAGGGGGAAAAGCGTATACAGGCGTATTCTATCGAAACGATTTATAACATATTGATATGGTTTGGTCATTTTCCTTATCAAGGCCTAAGAAAACATCCTTCAATTGAATGAAAAAACTTCAAAAAAAAAGACGTCCGGAATCGTCCGAACGTCTTTTGCCTAAACCTGGATCAGCGTTTATTTGGAACCCGCGAAAACGGATTCGACTGGAGTGATGTTGATCTTGGAAATTCCAAGTTTCAATGCTCCAACCACTTTGTCTTCATCGAGGAGTTCCTTGCCTTTTTCGCCGTCATACTTGATCGGGGAGAAAGCATCTTTTTGAAGGAGATCTTTCAGACCTTGGGCATCTTTGGTGATGGCAACGATCTGAAGGTTCTTGGAAGAAATGTGTTTTTTGATCGCTGCATTGACGTCAGCTACAGTGAGCTTTTGCAAACGCTCGCGCATAGTCTTCGTAAACTCGCCCATGCCCCACCAGGCCGAATCAAGCGCATAACCGATCTGGTCGTTTTGAGTTGCAGTCATGACAAAGACGTTTTTGAGGAGGTAGTCACGAGTCTCATTGAATTGAGCTTCGGTCAGACCGTTCTTGACGAGTTTGTCCAATTCGAAGAGTGCGATACGCAGCGACATCTGAGCATTCTCAGGAGCGACCGGACGAATCCAGACTTCAAAGATCTGGTTGTGCCGGGCGACGTTCACTGGCGGGAAAAAGCTATAGCCAGCGTAGGGGAAAGCCTCGATATAAGCGTAGTCACCGTAGTTGAGACCACGGACTTCGCGAATACGTTCGTAAAGGTGGGACATCGAGCTGCGGTGCTCGCCGAGCCAGGCGCGGGCTAGCCAGAGGGCCGCAAAATCTGGGTGGGTGCGGTTGACGTCGATCGGATGGCCGAAGGAGATTGCGGTCGCACGCGTGTTTTTCTCGATGATGTCAACTGTCAGGCCTTCCGGCACTTTAGCTTTAACCGGCGTTGTGTATTTCAAAGCTTCGGTATTTGGCAAAGCCGCGAGCGAAGTCTTGAGTTGACTTATGATCGCATCGGAAACGTCACCATTCACACCGATCGACAAAGCACCTTGGGTGAGAGCCGTTTGCAAATACTTTTGAACATCGTTGATCTGAATCGCTTCGAGGCCAGCCACTGTCCCGAGGACAGGATGAGCGAGAGAGGTTCCGGCAAAGATCAATTCCTGCAGACGCTCCTTGCCCAGTTCCTCTTCGTTATTGGTGCGAAGATCTTGTTTCAGATGATTGAGGAGATCGGCTTTGACGCGGGTAAAGTCCTCGGTTTTGAGGCCTGGCTCGAGGATTGAGGGGAGGAGCAGGTCAAGAACTTTACTTGCATGATCTTTGTGCACTCGAATGGTGAAGGTCGTCATTTCCTTATCGACGTTATCGCTAAGGCTCGCCGCATAAGGGAAGAGGGCTTTCTGGATTTCGTCGTAGGTACGAGTCTGGGAACCGCCTTTGCTGATCAAGGTTGCTGCGAGGTTCGCAAGTCCTTCCTGGCCTTTAGGATCAAGAACGGAGCCAGCTTTGAAGAGGAGTTTGATGTCGAGAAAGGCTGATTTGTTCTTTTGAACGATGACGTTCACATCTTTGCGCAAATCACCTTTGCTTGGGAGGTAACTCGCAAGCTTTGGCAACTTCGAGATTTCGGCTGGGAGTTCGCCTTGAGCGAGCGTGGCGATGACGATGTTGTTGTCGGTAAAGATTTTCTGAGCAGCCTTTTGAATATCGGCAGGCGTCACAGTGTCGAGCATTTTGAAGAGATCGTTGAGCGTCTGTCCATTGCGATCATAGTGAACATACGACGCGAGCATCGCAGCGATACTCTCGGTGTTGTCCAGGGACTTGGCTACCTGGTAACGCTGGTTGGAACGCAGGCGATTCAGAGTCTCGGCATCGACAGGATTTTTTGTGTAGTACATCAGCGTCTTAAGAATGGCATCGCGAGTCGAGACGATGTCTTTCGCGTCTTTAACGCGGGCCGATACAGAATAAAGATCTGGATCTTTCGAATCCGAAGCATTGCCGCTTAGGCCATCGAGCTTTTGTTCGTCGATCACGAGGCGTTTATAGAGCTCTGAGCTTTCGCCAAAAGCGATTTCGTAGAGCAGGGCCAGCGATCCGTAGTCCTTGTCTTTGGTTGAGAAAGCCGGACCGTGAAAGCTAATCGTCAGGCGGGGAAGGGTAGGGCTTTCCCAGGGAACGTGGACGTATACACCTTTAGTGGCCGCAGGTTCCTTTGGAATTGTGGATTTATAGCTGCCCTTTTTCCAGGGGCTGAAGTATTTCGTCACGAGGGCGAAGACTTTATTTGCATCGACATCACCGGCGACGATCAACGTTGTATTTTCTGGACGATACCAGCGGTCGAAGAAAGTTTTGGAATAGGCGAATTGATTCGGCATGTCCTCGATGTCTTTCAAAAAGCCCATCGTGGTGTGTTTATAGGTGTGCACATTGTATGCTGCATTGCGAACGACTTCGTTCATCTTGCTGCCTGGTTGTGCACTGTTCTTATTGTACTCGCCGAGAACTGCCCGAGATTCGGTTTTGAATTCTGATTCGGCATATTCGAGGTTTTGAAAACGATCGGCCTCGAGTTTGAGCATTTGCTCAAGATCTTCCTTCGGGAAGGTCGTGTGATAGTTCGTGTAGTCATTGCTCGTATAGGCATTTTGGCGAGCGCCCATTTTCTTCAAATAGTCCTGATAGACTGCTGAAGGATTGGATTTGGTGCCGCGGAACATCATGTGTTCAAAAAAGTGAGCGAAGCCGGTTTTACCTTCTTCGACTTCATTTCGAGAGCCGGTCTGAACTGGGATCTGAAGCGAAACAAGATTAGGAAAGCCGGTGGGAACAACCATGACTCTCAGGCCGTTCGGAAAATCTTTCGTCTGCACCGGCAGCGGGAATACATCCTGCGACGCTGGCGACGGAGCAGCTTCTGCAGCGGCTGCCGATAGGGCGCCCGTCAGAAAGATTGCTTTAATGAAACGTGAAATCATAGAGTCTCCTGCAAAGGATAATTTTCGTCTCAATTTCTTAGCATGTTGACTATTGGAAGCCTAGGAGAGGATTGAGATCGGCAGAGGCGGCGTAGGAAAGGCGAAAAAAAACCTCGCAGAGGCGAGGGTTTTTAAGAGTTTGATGAGAAGATTCTGAGCTTAGCAGTCCTGTTTGCCGGTACCTGCGCTCACGCCGAGCTTGCCGAGGATCTCGTTGAAGTTTTTGATACGCGACTGAACCTGAGCCGCGTTTCCGCCGCGACATTCAAGTCCGCCGTTGATCACATCGATGGTCATACCAAAGCCGATTTCTTTCACCATGGCGTCGTGAGGGGAAACACCAGCCTTCTTCGAAGTCATCCAAAACCACATCATGGTCTGCCAGGCGACTTTGGAGTTGGTGGCGACGAGGTCAGGGTTATTGAGGAGGTCGAGTTTGAGATAGTCCCCGGCCGCACCGTAGTTGTAGTTCCAACTCAACTGAATGGGGCCGCGACCGTAATACTGCTGTCCGGACTTACAGGGATGAGTTGTATTTGCTTTGTCACAGTAGTGATCGTAGTTGGCGGTATTATACTCTCGAGTGGCTTTGAAGTGATCGGATTCGTGTTCGCCGTTGGCGAGAAGTGCCGCGAGTTCGCGCTTTCTCGTTTCGATGCTGCCTTCTTTGGCAAAGCCCGCGATAGCGTCAGCGGCTTCGACCAGACCTTGATAGGAATAGAAAGCGATGCGTTGCGGGAACATGCTGTTGAACTGAGCTTCGGTCATCAGAGAAGCGAGCCCAGCTGGCTTTTCGGGTTCAACTGGCTTGACAGGATCGACAGGTTTTACCGGATCGACCGGCTTAACGGGATCGACGGGTTTTACCGGGTCTATCGGCTTCACTGGATCAACGACTGGTTTTACCGGATCAACTTCAGGATCCGTGACGGGAACTTCAGTTTGGGGCTCTTCCGTGACAGGATCGTCGAAGCCTTCATCATGTTTAGGATTGGCTTCGTCATTCGATGTTTTTTTGGAGTTGTAGAGAGGGCGCTCGGGCGGCTTCACACAGCTTGTGAGAACTGCGCTCGTTAGGAAACCAAGAGACAAAAGCGTCAAAGCCAGATGTCTTTGCGGCTG
>SEDW01000237.1 GCA_004193325.1 Pseudomonadota bacterium
CAGACGAGCTTCATGTCCTTGGTTTTAAGGGAAGGCTGCCAACGCTCAATGACAGTCTCAACCACTTCATTGATGGCATAATCCTCATAGGGCTGGAGCTTACCTCCTTCAATGAGAGAGGTATCGAGCAAGGCTCCAGTCAAACGGCGAAGATCTTTGACCGTCTTTAGGAGATCACGGCAAACCGCCTGATAGTCCGCAGCACTGCGCTCCCGCGCGAGAAGCACTTCGAGCGCCGCCATCATTCCCGCGACTGGCGTCTTCAGTTCATGCGAGGCATTCGCAATAAATAGTTTTTGATTCTGCCGTGCCGCATCCATCTCGCCCATCATCTTGCCAAAACTCGCGAACAGAAGCCCCTCTTCCGCCGATTGCGGGGAGATGGGAAAGGTCCAGACAGGATTCATGGGATTGATGCGGGAGAGACTCTGCGCGAAGAGCCGAAGATTTGAAGTCGTGAGCAAAACGATGGCCGCGGTCGCGAGAGAACTCAGAATCGCCAGGCCGATCGCGCCGACGATGATCATCTTGCGGATCGTATTGAGTTCAACCACCGAGGCGGTTTCATCGATGGCGGTAAAGACCTGCCACTTCATGGGCAGACCCGCCGTATCGTGAAACTCTATGGTTTCCTTGGTCGCGCGCCATTTGTCTCCGGCAAAATTCACATCAAAGAGTTCACCCGATCGGTGAGGCTTACCCACACGAAAAGCCATAGCCTTGGTGAGATCCGTTTGAATAGACGCTTTGGGTCCTTTGGATACATAGAGGCTCTGCCCCTGGGCATCGACGACCTGGAAAAAGATCTTGGGATCTCGGTCCAGTTCCCCAAAGAGATCGTGCTTGTCGGTAAAATTCGGAGGGCCTTTGGAGAGACGAAAGGATTCTTCGACCAGATCCGCCTGACCGGCGAGAAGTGCGTCCATCTCTTTGAGACGGGCCTTTTCAATTTTGGCGATAAGAGTCAAACCACCGAAGATCAGCCCCATGATTTCCATCAGAACCAAAGGTCCGGTGATTTTGAGAGTGAGGGGAATTCTATTCCACACGCAGCATGAATCCTTTGCTGCGGATCGTTACGATCTCGACCGTAGCGCCAGCGAGTTTTTTACGGAGACGACCGAGCAATACATCGAGACTGTTGCTTTCCGGTTCGCCATTGAAGGAATAGAGCAGACCCGAGAGTTCGGCTCTCGAACAGACGTGGTTCTGACGGGTGGCGAGAGATTCGAGAAGATCGAATTCCTTAGCCGTAAGATCCAGCTTCTCGTTATTGATCGTCACCGATTGCTCGTTGAGATTAATGCCGAGGTTACCGCAGACGAGCAGAGCGTTGCTCTTGCCGATGGAACGGCGGTAAACCGCTTTCATGCGTGCGACGAGCTCGCCCATTTCAAAGGGCTTGACGATGTAATCATCGGCCACTTCGAGACCCGAGATTTTATCGCTGGTGGCGCCGAGTGCCGTGATTATAATGGCTGCGCCGTCGATGCCGAGGTCACGCATTTTGCGAATGACGTCGACGCCAGAGAGTTTAGGTAACATGCGATCGATCAGAAAAATGTCATAGGTGGAGTTCTGCGCGAGATAAAGGCCTTCTTCGCCATCGGACGCCAAATCAACGATCCAACCGAGCTCTTCCAATCCGAGCTTTACGCTTCTACCGAGGAGTTGATTGTCTTCTACCAGCAATACCTTCATCGCTACCGTCCTTTACAAAGGAAAACGTCAGGAACTCTCGATCCTCTTGCAGACCGCTCGAAATGGAATAAAGAAAATAATCCATTCAGCGCATTATGCTAGGGAATTCTTATAGGAATTCTAAGACAAATCCTGCTTTAAATTCATTCACCCATCATTCAACCAAACGGCTGTTGAGAAGAAGAAAATGACGAGACCCCTTGCCCCTGCAAGCCAAGAGGAGCCCCCGATACGACAGAACTGCTTCGGCAATTTCCCCCAATACCCGGTCTCGAAAATTTCGCAAAAAAAATTCAAAATTTTTTTTTGGAATAGGTCGTCTTAGCTGTCCCTTATCTATTCGAAATTTTGAGATAGTTCCTATCGACGCTGATGCGCAATTCGCACTGAATTATTCCTCAAACAAATCAGCAGTTTTCGAAAATCACGATAATTTTGCACGCAAAACCTTGCTAATAAGCTCTCCATGTGATCTAATTTGCGGACTGAATAACAATGACCTATCACGAAGAAATTCAAGAGAAGTTAAGAAAATTTAGTCGTGTAATGTGACGCTATGCATTGACCTTCTCGATAAGAGAAGGTAGACATCAGAGAACTTCCGTTATGTAGAAATGTGCGTTCCGCTCAGTCCTACCTCGGCGGATTCTTTTTATAGGATACTGATCATGGTTAAGAAGCTTTATGTTGGTGGTCTTTCTTACGGTACAACTGAGGACGCTCTTCACGACTTGTTCTCACAAGCTGGTCAAGTTGATAGCGTCAAGGTCATCACTGACCGTGATACTGGCCGTAGCAAAGGCTTTGCATTCGTCGAAATGTCGACTGATGCAGCTGCACAAGATGCGATCTCTAAGTACGATGGTAAAGAATTCGATGGCCGTCGCTTGACAGTCAACGAAGCTAAGCCACAAGCTCCACGCAGCGGCCCAAGCGGCGGCGGCAGCCGTAACCGCTGGTAATCACTAGCCTTAACAGGCGCAGTGATCCGCTAGTTGTTCGAGTGCAGAGGAGTCGTGAGACTCCTTCTTATTCTTAACCTAGTTGGCAGCATACAAAAAAGCCCTCGTCTGTGAAGACTAGGGCTTTTTTGTGTTTAAAATTCCGATTTGATCGGCACTGCGCAAAGGGCCGAAGCCCTCGCTGCACCCCTTAGAAATCGACGGAAGTCTCCGCCTTGACCTTGCCCTTCGAAGCCTTGAGCGCTTGACCAGGAATGCTGATCTCGCCGCTTTTTACAGCGTCCTCGTAGCAATGAGAACAGGCTGGAATGTATTTCTCTTCCTTCCCAAGCTCGATCGTCGGACCAGCGAGGGTAGGTTTTCCATCCATCAGTTTCAGGTTAAAAATCGCTTTGTGATTGCAGAAGCTACAGGTCGTTTTCACTTCCTCGATCGCATCGGCAAGTTCCATCAAACGCTTACTTCCTGCAAAGAGTCGCGCGCGGAAATCCGTGCGCAAACCGTAGCAGATCACCGGGATATTAAGGTCGGTGGCGATGTGGCGAAGCTGTTCGATCAGCCCCTCAGAAAGGAACTGCACCTCATCGACGAGGATGCAGTGACAGTCGACGAGGATATCACTTGGAATGACACTGTCTTCATCAACGAGAAGATCCGCCGATTGAATAAGACCCGCACGCGAGCCGATAAACTCTTCACCAAAACGCGTATCGATACGCGGCTTGATAAGGAAAGCCTTCTTATGCTGCTGCTCATAGGCATGCGCAACGGCAAGAAGATTCAAGGTCTTCGCACTCCCAACCGTACCAAAGCGAAAGTATAACTTCGCCATACTCAGTCCTCTTTTTTATCGGTTTTTGGACGGATCGGACTCTCGTTACCGGAAGGTTTTACCTCTCCCTGATTTTGGTTCTGATTTGGGTTCGGATTCTGGTTCTGACCTTGCGGACGATTGCGATTGTCAGGTCGAGGCTTACGGTTCGGATCGCGGTCGCGTGGCGGTCTTTGACCCTCGCGCGGCTGCTGATCGCGGTTTTGATTTTGATTGGGGTTCTGCGGACGATTCGGATCGCGTTCGCGTGCTGGGCGATCACCGCCTCCACTTCCGCTTCGATTTTGCTGACCGGGTTCGCGTGGCGGTCTCTCGCCCTGTGGACGATCGCCTTGCGGACGGTTCTCACGTGGTGGCCGTTGACCATCCCGAGGAGCTCCTGGACGTGGACCGCGGCCTTGACTGTTGCCGCCGCCTTGAGGCCTTGGAGCATCGCTGCTATTGCGAGCGATACGTGGGCCGTTACTCGAAGGTCGAACGGCAGCTGACGCCATTGGCTCTGCTGCACTCTCTCGATGACGGGAAATCTCTTCGCTGTCATCGAGTGCTGCGATCTCACGATCACCGCCGCCACCCATCAGAGTGCCGAAGTTTAGGTCACTGCCCCAATCGTCAATCGCAACGCTATGACTTGCATCGACCAGTTCCAATTCTGGAATCGGCACGGTGCGAAGTTCGCCGCTATCGAGTTCGACCTGCATGACCTGATTCAAAATATCGCCACGAATTACATCGCCCAAACTGCCGTCGACAAGTTTAACCCGAGCGCCTTTCGGCAAGAGAGCCGAACGAAGCGAAGTGTAAGTGTCATCTTCATACGTAAGGCAACAAAGCAGTCGGCCGCAACCGCCAGAGACTTTGCTCGGATTGAGCGCAAGGTTTTGGTTCTTGGCCATCTTGATCGATACGGGTACAAATTCCCGCAGAAAACTTGAGCAGCAGAATTCGCGGCCACAAATGCCGAGGCCACCCGCAAGCTTGGCTTCATCGCGAGCGCCGACCTGTTTGAGTTCGACTCTGGTCTTGAGACCACCGGCCAGCTCTTTGACGAGCTCACGGAAATCGACTCGGCCTGGCGCGGAGAAATAGACGATGACCTTGTTGCCACCGAATTGAATCTCGACGTTGATCACGCGCATATCGAGATTGAGATCTTTAATTTTTTGTTTGGTGAAACTTTCCGAGTGTTCCCCGGTCAGTCGTCCTGCGCTTTCCTGATCTTTAATGGAAGCGAGTCGAACGATCGGCTTTAAAGCCTCGAGGTTGACTTCAACTTCTTCGACAAACTGGATGCGTTTGACTTCGGCGAGGCTTGGACCACGCTCGGTCTCAACCACCACCTTGTCGCCAACGGCGAGAGGAAATTCCTTGGCATCAAAATCGTAGATTTTGCCGGCTCTGCGGAACTGCACACCTACTATATTAATTCCAGACATAGAATCCTTTCTTCATTGCTTCAGCCCTCAAAGGGACTAAGGAGAGCTTCCGCCACCAGTTGGACGTTCAGGTTGTTCTGGCCTGAGGCTCCGGCTCGGTAGACCTGCTGGAGGATCCGGCGCCATTGCTTGATACGTCTGAAATCCTGAAGGCTCGTCTCACGCGATGACTGTAGTATACGCCGATAACTTTGATTCAGCGCCACTTCAAAAAATTGTGCGAGATCGGGTGCCTTCCAACCCTGTTCTTTCAGTAGGTCCTGCAGCTCTTTGATCGTCTCACCCTTCATCGGGAGCAGGAGGATCTTCTGCAGGCGCTCGAGCTTGGCCTTATGCTCGGCCGAACCCTGTTCGAGATATTTTAGCGAGCGACCGATGGAAAGCCCAAACATCTTTAGGGCGTTCTCGATGTCGAGGTCGCTTCGCTCTTCGCTCATAAGACCTTTGAGAAAGTCCCGGCTCTGTTCGATCAGAGGCGGCTGCACACGCCAGCGCACCGCTCGGGATCGAATGGTGGGCAGGAGTTTTTCGAATCGACTGCAGCTCGCGAAAACCAAAACACCCGCTGGCGGTTCTTCCAGGAGCTTGAGGAGACGGTTCGAGGCCTGGTCATTCATCGACTCAATGTCGACAATGATAGCGAGGCGTGG
>SEDW01001247.1 GCA_004193325.1 Pseudomonadota bacterium
GTAGAGGAAATCATTTCGGAAGCAGCTCCTGAACCCATGGATAGAGAAGAGTCAGTCGCAAGTATCGGCGATAAAATCGAACAGGCGCATGACGCTGTCAGTGAAGCGGCTGTAGATATTATCGCAAATGATAGGGTTATCGAAAAGGAAGCTGTCTCTCTCCCAGCTGAAACGCGCGTTCTTGAGGAAGCCGTTGCAGTGAAAGCGGAAGCGGTTAAAGTCGAAGCCGCAATCCCGGTAATCGAACTCGCTAAGGAAGAGGACGAGATCGAATCCTTGCCAATCGTGCTCGAAGTTTTCGTCCTCGAAGAGATTGCGGAGGAGGAAAAGATCCTAACCGAGCTCAAGGATGTCTCTCCCGATGCCAAGACACGCAGAGCTCAATGGATAGAGAAACTCAAACAGAGACTCGCAAGCTACAAAGAGAAAAAACGTTCCTTCGAAGATTCTAAAAAGGAAAGAAACGAAGTCAGAGTGGATCGAAAGAAGGTTAGGGTAGAATTGACTGAGGCGAAAAAACTGGCGAGCAAGGGTTGTGCGGTCAGCAAATCGAAGAAAAAGTCTGAAGCCCTCTCCGATGCCTGTCTCAAGTCGAAAGCCCAGGTCGCTGAATTAGAGAAAAACGACCTGAAGCTCACTGAAGTCATCAAAGATCTGAAAAACGTTCTGGACTCGAGAAAACTAGAGGCTAATGATGATCTTAAGTTGGTTCGCGAGGCTCAGGCCAGCCTCAAACTAATCAAGATTGAACTGAAACTTGCTTCGAAAAAATAAGCCATACACGCGAATCCGATTGGTCTTGCAGGCATGCAGGGCCAATTTTTTTATCCTCATCTCATCGGTGATCCCGTACAATTCAAAGAAACTTAGGCCGATGAGCCTCAGTATTCTCGCAAACTTTGAATCCTCGAGGCTCGCCCCATGCAAAAACGTAAACTCGGACAGTCCGGAATCGAAGTGCCACCCTTGGCCTTTGGCGGCAATATATTTGGTTGGACGGTGGACGAAGCCAAGTCGTTCAAGCTCCTTGATGCAATCGTCGAATCGGGTCTCAACTTCATCGATACAGCCGATGGCTATTCGCGCTGGGTGCCTGGCAACAAGGGCGGCGAGTCCGAAGTCATCATCGGTCGCTGGATGAAAGAACG
>SEDW01001248.1 GCA_004193325.1 Pseudomonadota bacterium
AGATCGCGTTTGAACATATCAATTTTAGCAACAGCGTAGAAGGTTTGTTGGCCTCGAATACTTTAAGCTAGGGGCTGAATCATTCCAGCTGACTCAAAATATGCATTTGCCAATGGCCTTGCTCAAGATACGGCAGAATACGGTATTTTGCCTAACTGCTTAACATTTGATTCACAAAACCCGATAAGTCCCTGACTGGCCTTTGCCAGTGAGATTAGGGGACAGACCAGTGAAATTATCATCATTATCGTTCATGGCGATTCTCCTCTTCGCGCCGGCATGCTCCAAATCCGCTAAAGAGTGCTTGGCTCAATCGAAGCCGGGCACTACAGGAGACCCTTGCTCCGCAAAGAGTAGTTCAGGCTCCGACGCCGGGCCCGACGCCAGCTCAATAAAAGTAGTCCCCTGGATTTGCGAAGGCAAAGCCCAGCCCCAATGCTATCAAGGCTCGACCAGCTCCTTCACAAAGGTTTATCCAAAGATGGACAAATCAACTTGCGAAGTTCTCGACGTTATAAAAGATCGCATCGTATCGATGGACAAATGCACAATTCATGCCGCCGATCTTGTCGTTATCCAGTCTTTCCTTCCGACTGGACTCGAAATCTTAGGATCGCAAAAAGGCTTACTGGAATCAGGCAAAGCTATTTATCGAGTGACCTACCGGAATGGTTTTGATGTCATTTCACAGATCTTTGATTCCAATGGCAAGAGTATGCCGCTCAACACACTTATGAATCCCGATGAATGGATCTCGGAGGCTCTGCGTTCTGATCTCAAAGATGCTGCGCTCGACACCAAAGAAAAACGATTCCTGGGTGTTTTGAAAGCCAATCTATCCTCGAAAGAAAAGAAAGCGAAGCAAACCGAGATCACAGCTCTGCTGGCTCCTTACATCAACGCTGCAGATCTGGACGCTATGAAAGGAATCGAACCCGTAAGCTTCAACCAGTTCGAATTCAAAACTCAATATCAGAGCCTCAGGAAGATCATCCCTCAGCTCAAACCTCATCTCAGTCTACTCGATAAAGCCCCGATTGCATGCGTCGAGGGCTACCCCGTATTCTGCCGCAAACAAGCGGACGGCAGCTACAAATTTGATGACCCGATCCGCATAGAAACCGACGAATGCCCTATCTATCAAGCA